>NZ_JAKLTP010000017.1:0-74512 GCF_022012365.1 Acinetobacter sp. SM34
GAACATAGCCATTCAAGAACACTCACAGCCGCTGATAATCGACGGCAAAGCAACCGCACAAACCGTTTTGGACGAGATCAAAAGCGAAGTGCAGCAGATGAAAGCGCAAGGTATTGAGCCTTGCCTTGCGGTAGTCCTGGTCGGAGATGACCCGGCCAGTCATGTCTATGTACGCAACAAGGTTGAAAAAGCACTGTATGTCGGCATCCGCTCACTGGAATACCGCATGTCGGCAGATACAGGTGCTGACACACTGTTACAGAAAATTGATGAACTGAATGCAGATGCTACCGTGCATGGCATCCTGGTGCAGCTGCCGTTGCCGGCACATATTGATGAAACGGCTGTGTTGCAGCGCATTCATCCGCTTAAGGACGTCGATGGTTTTCACAGTGAAAATGTCGGCGGTCTGAGTCAGGGCCGTGAGGTCTTAACCCCATGCACACCGACTGGCTGTATCCGCCTGCTGAAAGATACCCTGGGGCCGGATTTGTCCGGACTGCATGCCGTGGTGGTCGGCCGTTCCAACATTGTCGGCAAGCCGATGGCAGCGCTGTTATTAAAAGAAAGTTGCACCGTCAGCATTGTCCATTCACGCACCCAGAATATTCGCGACATTTGCAAAAATGCGGACATTCTGGTGGCAGCGGTCGGTAGACCGAAAATGATCGATGCATCGTATTTAAAACCGGGTGCGGTGGTCATTGATGTGGGGATTAACCGCATTCAGGAAAACGGCAAAAACCGTCTGGTCGGAGATGTCGATTATGACGATGCGTTGTCTGTGGTCAAAGCCATCACGCCTGTTCCGGGCGGTGTCGGACCCATGACCATTGCCTACCTGATGAAAAATACCCTTGATGCTGCGCGTATGCAGGCAAACATTTTTAAAAAATAAGCTAGCGGCATTGGAAAAGATGCCTTGGAGAAAAAATCATGCCACTCGGTTTGCTCAAATATGGATTAAGCAGTGAATATCCTGTTGAAGTTGATTTGCCTCCACCGAAGGAGCTGAAATCACACTATGACGTAGTGATTATTGGCGCTGGCGGTCATGGTTTGGCAATCGCATATTATCTTGCAAAGTATCAAGGCATCACCAATGTTGCTGTGCTGGAAAAATCCTATCTTGGCGGTGGTAATACGGCGCGCAATACTGCGGTGATCCGTTCCAACTATCTGACCTCAGAAGGGGTGAAGTTCTATTCAGAATCGGTTGATTTATTTAAAAACCTGTCCAATGAATTTGACTTCAACATCATGTATTCAGAGCGCGGCCAGCTGACTTTGGCGCATACCGATTCTACTGTGCGTGCCTTCCGCCAGCGTGCCGAAGTGAACAAGCATTTTGGCGGTCGTACCGAAATGATTGACCGCCAGCAAATTAAGGAGCTGGTACCGTGTCTGAATCTTGATCCCGCACACTTGCCGGTTCTGGCAGGACTCTGGCATATGGATGGTGCTACAGCGCGGCATGATGCCGTGGCCTGGGGCTATGCCAAGGAAGCGGCGAAACGCGGCGTGGAAATCCACCAGCTGACTGAAGTACAGGATTTTGTGACTGAAAAAAACCTGGTCACGGCGGTGAAAACCAACCGCGGCAGCATCAAGTGTGGCTGCGTGGTACAGGCGATTGCCGGCGCGTCCAGCATTTTAATGAACAAGCTGCATATCAAGTCGCCGATTCATACCTTCCCGCTGCAGGCCATGGTGTCCCAGCCGTTTAAACCGTTTATCAATCCTTTGGTCAGCTCATCTGCTTTGCACTGCTATGTGCAGCAAACCAGCCGCGGTGAAATTGTTTTTGGCGGCGGTTCAGACCCTTATCCACTGTACAACACCCGTTCTACCCTGGAGTTAAAAGAAAGCCTGCTGGCTCATGCCATTGAAATGTTCCCCTTTATGGCCAATGTCAAACTCATGCGCCAATGGGCGGGCATGACCGACATGACGCCTGACTACAGCCCGATTATGGGCAAATCGCCTTATGACAATTATTACCTGGACGCAGGCTGGGGCACATGGGGCTTTAAATCCACCCCGATCTGCGGCAAGACCATGGCGGAACTTGTGGCGACTGGCCGTACGCCGGATCTGATCAAGCCATTTGAATTGTCGCGTTTCAGCCGCTTCCAGCAAGTCAATGAAATGGGCGCCACTGCGGCGAGCCATTAAGGAGTAAACCCATGAAAATAATGATTTGTCCTTTAAATGGTCCAAGAAATATCAGTGAGTTTAGTTATGGCGGCGAGCTGAAAACCATGCCGGACCAGAACACCTGCAGCAATGAAGAATGGGCAGATTATGTGTTCAATAAAAGTAATATCGCCGGCGTGGTACTGGAATGGTGGATGCATACCCCAAGCAGTTATTGGTTTATTGCCGAGCGCCATACAGTGAGCGATGAAATTCTGCGTACCTTTGATGCCAAGGAAATGTTCAGCCAGCGCATCGATTTTGAAAATCCGGCAGCTACAGAAAAAACAGCAGAACAGGCTGCTAAACAGGAGGTATCCGCATGAGCAATCTAGATTTAAACCGACTGCCTTTGCCGTATGGCATTTTGATTGACCGCAACCAGCCTGTGACTTTTCAGTTTGATCAGCAGACTTTTCAGGGCTATGCGGGAGACAGTATTGCCAGTGCCTTGATTGCCAATCATCGCTGGATTATGTCACGCTCTTTTAAATACCACCGTCCGCGTGCACCTTTAACCATGGCGGGACAAGATGCCAATACGCTGATTCAATTGCCGCAGGAGCCGAATGTACTGGCAGATAGTACCGAGATTGCAGCGAATCTGTCGGCAATGGGGCAAAACTATGCTGGCTCGTTAATGAAAGACAGCGATGCATTTTTAGGTAAATTTTCAAAATTTATGCCTGTCGGCTTTTATTACCGCTCATTTTACAAGCCTAAAGGGGTCTGGAAGCTGTGGGAGTCCATGATCCGTAAAAAAGCCGGGCTGGGGGTGCTGGATCTTAATTTTCAGCCTGAATACTATGACAAAGCCTATCTATTTACGGATATTGCCATTATTGGTGCCGGTCCGGCCGGCTTGCAGGCAGCATTAACCGCCGCGAATGCCGGTATGAAAGTGTTGTTAATCGAACAGGATAAAATACTGGGTGGCAGCCTGCATTATGCGCGTTTTGATGCCGAAGGCAAAAAAGCCGCTGCATGTGCGGCCAAACTGATTGCGCAAGTAGAACAGCATGAAAACATTAGCATGCTGACACAAGCCATTTGTAATGCCTGGTTTACCGATCATTATTTACCGGTCATTCAAGGCAAGCGCATGTATAAAGTCCGTGCCAAGCAATGCATTGTGGCCAGCGGCAGTTTTGACCAGCCGGTGGTGTTCCGCAACAACGACTTGCCCGGCGTGCTGTTGACCAGTGCCGTACAGCGTCTGGTCAAGCTGTATGGGGTACGGCCGGGCCAGAAAACGGTTATTTTAACCGGTAACGATGATGGCTATCTGGCCGCCCTAGATCTGGCCGAAGCCGGTATCTCTGTAGCTGCCCTGATCGACATGCGCGCGGGTGCAGAAGATCCCGCTTTGCAAAAAGCGGTTGAACTGCACCAGATTCCGGTCTACCTCAGTAGTACCGTGTATGAAGCCTTGCATAGCAAGGACATGCAGCATCTGACCGGAGTCGATATACGCAGTATTGTTGCCGAAGGCCAGGTGGGTACACACAGCAAGAAAATTGATTGTGATGTGCTGGCCATGTCATCCGGTTATATGCCAGTGTACCAGCTGCTGTGTCAAGCTGGGGCCAAACTGAACTATAACGACAAAAAGGCACAGTTCAGCATTTCCGGTTTGCCTCAGGGATTGCACATTAGTGGCTCTGTTGCCGGTGTGCATCAGCTGGACAATGTTCTGCACGATGCGGTGCAAACCGCCACGGATGCAGTGAATGCCATTTTGGGCAATGCTGCAGCAGCAGCAAAAAAACCTGTTGTCGAAGCAGCTGTGAATTTCCCATGGCCAATTTTCGCGCATCCTAAGGGCAAAGAATTTGTCGATTATGATGAAGACCTGCAAATCCGCGACATTATCAATGCCACCAAATCGGGCTATCGTGATGTACAGCTGGTCAAGCGTTTTTCTACCGTGGGCATGGGACCTTCTCAAGGCCGTCATTCAGCCCTACCTACTGCGCGTCTCGTGGCAAAATATACAGACCGCACAGTGAGCGAAACCGGGGTTACGACCGCCCGCCCACCGTTCACCGCAGAAAAACTGGCGCATATTGCGGGACGCGGTTTTGATCCATTCCGTCAAACTGCCATGCATCAACGCCATATTGAGGCCGGTGCACAAATGATGCCGGCAGGCAACTGGCAGCGTCCGGCCTATTATGGTGACGTCTCTGGCCGTTTGCAGCATATTGAAAATGAAGTGCGCAATGTACGTCAGAATGTCGGCATGATTGATGTCTCTACTTTAGGCGGATTAGATCTTCGCGGACCTGACAGCGGCGAGTTCCTCAACCGCTTATATACCTTCGGTTTTGTAAAATTGCCGGTGGGTAAAACCCGTTATGCGGTCATGACTGCCGAAGATGGCGTGGTGATAGACGATGGTGTTGCCGGGCGTTTAAGTGAAAACCATTTTTATGTTACCGCAACCACCAGCGGGGTAGACCGCATTTACCAGCAAATGCTGAAATGGAATGCGCAGTGGCGCTTAAATGTCGATATCGCCAATGTCACGTCGGCATTTGCGGCGGTGAATATTGCCGGTCCGAATTCCCGCAAAGTGCTGCAAAAGGTCTGTCAGGATGTTGACTTCAGTGCAGCAGCATTTCCCTACCTGGGTTTGCGCACCGGAACCATTCAGGGCATTGCTGTGCGTATCTTGCGCGTTGGTTTTGTGGGCGAATTGGGCTATGAAATTCACTTCCCCGCACGCTATGGCGAGTTCATGTGGGATCTGCTGATGCAGGCGGGTCAAGAATTCTCAATGAAGCCTTTTGGGGTGGAAAGCCAGCGACTGCTGCGTCTGGAAAAGGGTCATATCATTATCAGTCAGGATACCGATGGCATGTCACATCCTAAGGAAGTGGACTTAGGCTGGGCTGTGGCGAAAAGCAAGCCTTGGTTCGTGGGCAAGCGTTCGATTGCCATTTTGGAACAGCAGCCCATGAAACGCAAATTGGTGTCCTTTGTGCTGGACAAACAGCAGCAAAAACCGCTGGAAGGCCATATTGTGCTGAATGGCGAGAAAATTACAGGAAACGTAACCTCGTGTGAATATTCACCAACTTTGGACCAAATTATTGGCATGGCGTATGTCGGTATCGAGCAAAGCGCAGTGGGCCAGCAGTTCCAGATTCGTGTGGAAAAAGGTGCAAGTGTCTACGCCACAGTAGTAAAAGCGCCTTTTTATGACCCTAATAATGCCCGTCAGGAGATCTGATTATGAGTATTTTGCCTCAAGCGGAACGCAGTCCCATTCAAAAAACCTGTGCGGCCTATCAGTCTTATGGGGCCGGACGCATGTTTCTTGCAGGCGGTGAGTCCCACCGCATTCAGCAATGTGCGCTGGTGGATTTAACCAATATGCCACGCGTCGGTTTCCGGGGAACCGACAGTGCCAGCTATTTAACTTCAGCCGGTTTTACATTGCCGGATGCACCCAACAAATTGTGTCATCAGGCTAATGGCAGCATTGTGGCACGGCTGTCTGCGACCGAATATTTAGTGCTGGGTGCAATGCAGGATTTTGGCGAAAGTGTTGCCGCACTGGAACTGAGCTGGGAGCTGAGTGACCGCGTCAACTATCTGCTGCCGCGCCAAGACAGCCATGCCTGGATTCAACTGACCGGACAATCTGTGGCTTTGATCATGGCTAAGCTGTGTGCGGTCGATTTGTCCGCAGAGGCTTTTGCTGCAGGTCAGATTGCACAGACCTCGGTGGCTCGCATTAATACTGTGGTGATGAATGTTAGCGATGCCCAGGCGCCGAAATTCAATCTCTTGTGTGACCGGGCCTCTACACTGTATTTATGGAATGTACTGCTGGATGCCATTGCGGAATTTGATGGTCAAGCTGTCGGTATTGACGGGCTGCTCAGCATTGCATAAATAACAATTCTGTTTTCCCCCAACTGCAATCCCCCTGAATGGCTGTTAGCGTAAGCTGGCAGCCATTTGCTTTATGTACTGGCATCAGGACAGCAATAAACCTTTATCATAAAAGCGTACAACCGTCCATTTGCTAATGCTATGCTTTCAAGCATTTGCCGTTTAGCCAAGCATCGTCTTGATCAAGAAAAAATTTAAATGCTTCAAACCGATAGGACGAAATTCGCCGTTTGCTCTTGCAACCATGGATACATTCTCGCTCTACCCGATTTTTCTATAATGATGACCCTGTATAGAGAATTATCCTTGTGGTTTTTTTGGGAATGTTCAGCAACATATCGTGATGGAGCACTCGGCATTGCATCATGCAATCTCAAAGACGTGTTGTGGGAAAATGACCAAAAGGAAGCCGTCAGCGCTATCTATCCCTGTTTTTCCCCTGAGAGAGAATGAGCGAGGAGAGTACCGGTTTAACCCGCAGATGGACAGTAGGGATTTAATCCCCAAAGGACAGCATAGTCATGTATGCAAATGATGCAAAGCGACGTTCATCCCAAGCAGCCATAAAAAAACAAGGGCCGAAGCCCTTGTTACTTGATTTTATACGGCCTTTAGTTATAGGCACGTTCGTTATGATCACTGACATCCAGGCCTTGTTGTTCCTGTTCTGCCGTGACACGTAGCCCCACGGTTTTATCAATGATTTTCAGCAAGATCCAGCTCAAGATGCCGACATAGGCAAAGGTCATCGCAATACTGGCCAGTTGTGCCAAGAATTGCGGGAGCAGGGAAATGCCTTCAACATTGCCGCCCAACTCGGGGATACAGAAAATGCCGGTCAGCAGGCAGCCAACCATACCGCCAATGCCATGTAGCGAAAATACATCCAGCGCGTCGTCTACGCCGAGCTTTTTCTTTAGTATCATAATCGCGTAATAGCTGGCCATACTGGTGAGCAGGCCAATCACAATTGCACCAAAAGGGCCAACATAAGCGGCCGCCGGGGTAATGCCGACCAAGCCGCCAATGGCACCTGAAGCCAGACCAAAGGCAGTGACATGGCCGGAATACATTTTTTCAGCAAACATCCAGCCGACAATACCACCGCAGGTTGCCAGCATGGTGGTCATGAAAATCAGTGCGGCTGAAGAATTGATGGCCAGAGCCGAACCCACGTTAAAACCGAACCAGCCGGCCCAGAGCAATGCTGCGCCAATCATCACAAATACCACATTGTGCGGCGGCATCGGCGTAGCAGGCCAGCCTTTACGTTTGCCCACCACCATGGCGCCAACAAATGCCGTGACCCCGGCTGCAATATGTACAGCAGTACCGCCGGCAAAGTCCAATACTCCCCAGTTATGGAATAGTGCGCCTTTGCCGCCCCATACCATATGAGCCATTGGGCCATAGACCAGCACTATCCACAGAGATGAAAAAATAACCGTTGCCCGGAATTTCATTCTTTCCGCAAAACCACCCAGTGCAATACACGGCGTGATCATGGCAAAGGTCATCAGGAACACAATCAAGATATATTCAGGAATGCCACCTGCCAGGCTTTCTGCGGTGATGCCTTTCAGCATCAGCTTATCCAGACCACCGACAATGCTGTTCAGGTTATAAACGCCTTCTTGCATATTGGTGGTATCGGTTGCCAGGCTATATACACCGGCCACCCATAAAATGCCGACAATACCGGCAATCGCAAAAAACTGGGTAAATAAAGACAGGATATTTTTGGCGCGGACCATACCGCCATAAAACAGCGCAAGTCCTGGAATAAACATCAGCAGGACAATAACAATAGAAACCATGAGCCATACAGTGGCAGGTCCATCAATCGTTCCCTCAGCGGCGAAAACTGCGCTAGGCGACAGCAGTACACTCAGCATGAGTAACTTCTTCACATTGTTCATTATCATGAATTGCTCCTGAATCTCATGAATATAGATTTACATTAGCTTGCCCATTTTTTGGTGGGAATTGGTATTACTAAAGGGAATATTTCTTTCATGATTCAAGATGCAATTCTTATACCATTAGTCTTTAATTAATAATTATTTTATTATTTTTCAAATATATATTTTTACTTAATTTGCGGTTAAACGATCTATCATAATCATTTTAAAGCTAGGGCGTCTATATCTCAAAAGAAGTAACCCTTTAGCCATGCTCAGCTGTTTTCACCCCGGGAAAGCAGATGGGAATTGCCAGTCTGAGCATTGTACTTGCAAAAATAAAAGCAAATGCCCTGAAGCATTTGCTTGGTGAAGTTGAATAATTTTAAATGGACTAAAATGAAATTTTAATTTATCAACTGAAAGCGGGCCGCGGCGTTAATTGTTATACGCACGTTCGTTGTGATCGCTGACATCCAGACCGCGCTCTTCCTGTTCCGGGGTTACACGTAAACCGATGGTCTTATCGACCAACTTCATAATCAGCCAGGTCAGCACGCCGCAATAAATCACGGTGAGTACAATACTGCCTGCCTGTGCAGCCAACTGGTTCAGCAGGGAAATGTCGGCCACTTTTCCGCCCAGTTGCGGGATGCAGAAAATACCGGTGAGCATACAGCCGACCATGCCGCCTATGCCATGCAGGGCAAAGACATCCAGGGCATCATCGATTCCCATTTTATGCTTCAGCTTGGTCACGGCATAGAAACAGCAGATGGCGGTGATAAAGCCGATCGCCAACGCACCAAAAGGTCCGACATAAGCTGCTGCAGGGGTAATGCCCACCAGTCCGCCAATCGCACCTGAAGCCAGGCCCAAAGCCGTGACATGATGGGTATGCATTTTTTCAATCACCATCCAGCCTAAGATCCCGCCGCAGGTCGCCACCATGGTGGTCATCATGGCAATGGTTGCCGATGCATTTACCGCGAATGCAGAACCGACGTTAAAGCCGAACCAGCCTACCCATAAAAATGCTGCACCGATCATGGTATAGACCACATTGTGCGGGGGAACAGGGGCAACCGGCCAGCCTTTACGCTTGCCTAATACGATTGCGCCGACTAAGGCGGCAACGCCAGCATTAATATGCACCGCGGTACCGCCAGCAAAGTCCAGAACTCCCCAGGTGTGCATGATTGCACCTTCACCACCCCAGACCATATGGGTCATTGGTCCATATACCAAAACCAGCCACAGGGCAGAAAACAACACCACTGCACCAAACTTCATGCGTTCAGCAAAAGCACCTATGGCCAGACAGGGGGTAATGATCGCGAAGGTCATGCCAAAAATAATCAGAATATATTCAGGTACACCGCCCAGCAGAGTATTTTCATCAATACCCACCAGAAAGGCCTTATTTAAACTGCCAACAAAGCTGTAGAGATTGGTTACCCCCGCTTGCATATGGGTTTTATCTGCACTCATGCTATAAACCACAGTCAGCCACAATACACAAACCACGCCTGCCACAGCAAAAAACTGGGTATAAATGGACAGAATATTTTTGGCACGGACCATCCCGCCATAAAACAGCGCCAAGCCGGGAACAAACATCAGCAGTACCAGCAGTGTCGACAGCATCATCCATACGGTAGAGGCGCTATCCAGATCGGTCTCACCTGCAAAGGCTAAGCCTGGTAGCAGCAGGCTCGCTACGACAATTCTTTTTAAATGATTTACCCACATAGGTTGTACTCCGGATTTTTTTACTAGGCTGTAAAGATCAATATCCCAAAATCAATTCGTTGCAATAATATATTCTTATTGGGAATATTTATTTATTTTTAAGCAAAGCAATTCTTATACCAGAGTTGAATTTTGATCTCTGCAACAGCCGAGGGATGTTGTCATAAGGATGGGGCTGTTGATAGGGAGATGGAACTGTTGAGATGGCGAAAGAGCAATAAGGGTAGGGTAAGATAAACTTTGATTACGCTACCGCGCAGTTTATTTGAAGCTGATCAGCAAAAAAGATGGCAGTGCCATCTTTTTATAAAAACAGGGCCGCTTTATTCGGCCTGGTTATCTCCATAGTTCACCATGGAGATCAAACGGATCGGGACTTTAATCAGTTGTTCTGGGCCATGCGGAATTTCACCATCTAAAGTCAAGCAGTCGCCTGGCTGCATATGAAACACTTCATCGCCATGACGGTACATGATTTCACCTTCAATCAGATACAGCATCTCTGTTCCCGGGTGGGCAAAGGTGGGGAATTCTTCGCTGGCATCATCCATGCTGACCAAATAGGCTTCAAAGTTTTTGCGCGGCCCGCGAGAATGGGTCAGCAGGTGATAAGTATGCCCTTTTTCGGTACCGCGACGCACCACCTCCATCCCTTCGCCTGATTTCACAATCATTGCCCGGCTTTCCTGATGGTCATATTGACTGAATAAGGTGGATAAGGGGATTCCCAGTACTTCACATAGACGGCTCAGCGTTTCAAGGCTGGTCGAGACCTGGGCATTTTCAATTTTACTCAGCATGCCCTGACTGATTTCAGCAGTCTGCGCCACTTCCGCCAGTTTCAAGCCCTGTTCCTGACGGCAACGTTTGATTTGAATGCCAATGTACTGTTCCAGTTTAAGGCTGTTTTTGTTTTGTCTCATTATGGATCAACTCGCACTGTTTTGAATCTAAATCCTGCTGACTCTTAATCAAAATTAAAAAGCAGCCCCGATGTGGAATGAAAGTATTATTTTATGAAACTTTTATTCTCTTTAGGAATATTAAGGCTTTTAGGCCCCAAGCACAAATTTTTTAACCGATCTAAAAAAGTTGGCAAGGGAATTGCTTTCTCTTTAGGAAAGAAAGTTTCTTCTGTTGAATAATACATTGAATCAAATATCTGTGCATTATTCGAGCCAAATATCATTTTTTGTCATATCGGGAGTATGTCAAATATGTTCCAGCAGGCCATCGTAAAAGAGTTCTTTGAAGAAGAACAGGACATCATTAGTAAGCCCAAGTACCGTGCAGAAGTACAGAAAGTCATTGATGATCATCAGTTAAAATATGTATTGGCTCAGTTTGTCGATATTCATGGGTCAGCAAAAACAAAATCTGTACCGATTTCGGGTCTCAAAGCCATTGAAGGTGCAGGGGTAGGTTTTGCCGGTTTTGCCATTTCAGGGATGGGGATGCAGCCGCATGGTCCAGACTTTATGGTGAAAGGTGATTTATCTTCTTTAACACCAGTACCTTGGCAGCCGGGTTATGGCCGTGTGGTCTGTGAGGGCTATGTCAACGGCAAACCGCATCCCTACGATTCTCGCTATGTACTGCGCAAACAAGTTGAACGTCTGTCGGCTAAAGGCTGGACCCTCAATACCGGCTTGGAACCTGAATTCAGCTTGTTCCGCCGTGGTGAAGACGGCAAACTGAAAGCAGTCGATGAGTCAGACAATCTGGACAAGCCCTGCTATGACTATAAAGGCCTATCCCGTTCACGCCAGTTCCTGGAACGGATTACTGAGGCATTAATTCCAGTCGGTTTTGATATTTACCAAATTGACCATGAAGATGCAAACGGCCAGTTTGAGATTAACTATACCTATAGTGATGCCATGAACTCGGCGGATATGTTCACGTTCTTCCGTATGGCGGCCGGTGAAATTGCCAATGATTTGGGCATGGTCTGTTCATTTATGCCCAAGCCAGACCCGAAACGTGCCGGCAATGGCATGCATTTCCACTTGTCGATAGGCAGTGCAGAATCCAGCAACCTATTTAATGATGACAGTGATCCGCAAGGCATGGGCTTGTCAAAAATGGCCTATCACTTTATTGCAGGGTTGCTTGAGCATGGTCCGGCCCTGTGTGCCTTCTGTGCCCCAACTGTGAACTCATACAAGCGCCTGGTGGTGGGTCGCTCCCTTTCAGGTTCGACCTGGGCACCGGCATTTATTGCCTATGGTTCAAATAACCGCTCCGCCATGGTTCGTATCCCTTATGGCCGTATTGAACTGCGCTTGCCGGATGCCGGTTGCAATCCCTACTTGGTTTCTGCAGCGATTATTGCTGCCGGCTTAGACGGTATTGAACGTGAACTGACCCCGCCACCTGCATGCAATGAAAACCTGTATACCTTGAGTTTGGAAGAAATTGCTGCACGCGGTATTGGCACCTTGCCTCAATCCCTGAAAGAAGCTGTCGAGGCTCTAAAAGCAGATCCGCTGTTTAGAGAAACTCTCGGTGCTGAAATCGTTGATGAATTCATCCTGCAAAAAAGCATGGAATGGGTTGAATACAGCCGCCATGTTTCAGATTGGGAAATTCAGCGCTATACCGAATTTTTCTAAACCTTATTTTCACCCCATAGCGTCCCTAGGACATGAATTAAAAAGAGCATTTAGCGGAGAACAATTATGTGCGGAATCGTAGGCTTATACTTAAAAAATCCAGCTTTGGAATCACAACTCGGCAAACTGTTTGAACCGATGCTGGAGTCGATGACCGGGCGTGGCCCTGACAGCGCAGGCTTTGCCATTTATGGTGACGAAGTGTCTGAGGGCTGGGTCAAACTTACCTTGCAGTCAGTTGAAGATGAATTTGACTGGTCTGCATTTGCAGAAGCACTGAAAGCAGAACTGAACACCGACATGGACTGGTTCCAGAATGCCACGGCTGCAGTCATTAAAGCAAAATCGGATGAACAAACAGTGCGCGCAGCGATTGGCAAAATTGCCCCGCAGCTCAAGATCATGAGTGTTGGTCAAAGCATCGAAATTCTTAAAGGCATGGGTTTGCCAGTCGAAATTTCTGAGCGTTTTGGTTTGGCGAATATGAAAGGCAGTCACATTATCGGTCATACCCGGATGGCCACTGAAAGTGCAGTGACCATGGAAGGCAGTCATCCATTTTCCACCGGCGCTGATTTGTGTTTAGTGCATAACGGTTCTCTGTCTAATCATGCCCGTTTACGCCAAGAGTTAAAACGTGAAGGCATCAGCTTTGAAACAGATAACGATACCGAAGTGGCTGCAGGCTATCTGACTTGGCGTTTACAGCAAGGGGATTCTCTGGCAGAAGCGCTGAACAATGCATTAGACGATCTGGACGGTTTCTTTACCTTTGCCATTGGCACCAAAAACGGTTTTGCCGTGATCCGTGATCCGATTGCCTGCAAACCGGCCGTGCTGGCGGAAACGGATGACTATGTGGCCATGGCTTCCGAATATCAAGCCTTGGCGTCATTGCCGAATATTGACAAAGCCAAGGTCTGGGAGCCAGAACCAGCCACCTTATATGTTTGGCAACGCAGTGCAGATCAAGCCGCCTAAGAATGAACCAGAATAGAAAACAGGAATAACCCTATGAATACAGCATTTGCAGAAAAAATCAGCACTTCAATTTTAAAAGATGAATTTGATTTAAGCGTAGACAGCATCCGTGATTTAAACCAAGCCCTGCATAGCAAAGAACTGACCGACAGCATTATGGACTGGAAAGTCAGCAATCCAGGCGGCCAGCATAATATTGCAGTCGGCATTAAAGCCCCTGTAAATGTCACCATTGACGGCCATGCCGGATATTACTGCGCCGGCATGAATCAAGAAGCTCATGTCATCGTCAACGGCAACGTTGGGGTAGGCGTAGCTGAAAATATGATGTCAGGTTCAGTGCATATCAAAGGCAATGCCTCTCAAGCAGCAGGAGCAACAGCGCATGGCGGTCTGCTGGTCATTGAAGGGGATGCTGGGGCACGCTGCGGTATTTCAATGAAAGGCGTAGATATTGTAGTAGGCGGCAGTATTGGACACATGAGCTGCTTCATGGGGCAGGCTGGCCGTCTGGTGGTTTGCGGTGATGCTGGCGATGCGCTGGGCGACTCGCTGTATGAAACCAGAATTTATGTCAAAGGTGCGGTGAAGTCTCTAGGTTCAGACTGTATTGAAAAAGAAATGCGTCAGGAACATCTGGCAGAACTGGCAGAACTGCTGTCTAAAGCCGGATTTGATGAAGATCCCGCTTCTTTCAAACGTTATGGTTCGGCGCGCCAACTGTACAACTTCAAAGTCGACAATGCATCTGCATACTAATCAAGCGTAATAATGGAGCAATCAATCATGACTCAAACTATCCAAGAATTTGAACCCGTGTTACGTGAATCTGCAACGTTTGACCGTTTAACCATTCAAGAAATCCAGCGTGCAGCGGCAACCGGCATCTATGACATCCGTGGCGGTGGCACCAAGCGTAAAGTGCCGCATTTTGATGATTTGCTGCTGCTCGGTGCAAGCATGTCACGCTACCCGCTGGAAGGCTACCGTGAAAAATGCGGTACCGATGTGGTACTGGGCACACGCTTTGCCAAAAAACCGATTCATTTAAAAATTCCTGTAACGATTGCCGGCATGAGCTTTGGTGCATTATCTGCCAATGCCAAAGAATCTTTAGGCCGCGGTGCCTCTATGGTCGGCACATCCACCACCACCGGTGACGGTGGCATGACCCCTGAAGAACGTGGTCATTCGCAAACATTGGTGTATCAATATTTGCCATCGCGCTACGGTATGAACCCTGACGATTTGCGTAAAGCGGATGCGATTGAAATCGTACTCGGGCAAGGTGCTAAACCCGGCGGTGGCGGTATGCTGTTAGGCATGAAAGTGACGGAACGTGTGGCAGGTATGCGTACTTTGCCAGTCGGTGTCGATCAGCGTAGTGCCTGCCGTCATCCGGACTGGACGGGTCCAGATGACTTGGCAATTAAAATTGCCGAAATCCGTGAAATCACCGATTGGGAAAAGCCAATTTATGTCAAAATCGGGGCCAGCCGTCCTTATTATGACGTAAAACTGGCGGTGAAAGCGGGTGCAGATGTGATCGTGCTGGATGGTATGCAAGGCGGTACCGCAGCTACCCAGGAAGTGTTTATTGAGCACGTCGGTATTCCTATTCTTCCTGCCATTCCGCAAGCGGTACAAGCCTTGCAGGAAATGGGCATGCACCGTAAGGTTCAGCTGATTGTTTCTGGCGGTATCCGCACAGGTGCCGATGTGGCGAAAGCGATGGCCTTGGGAGCAGATGCGGTAGCGATTGGTACGGCAGCGCTGATTGCGCTCGGGGATAACCATCCACGTCTAGACAAAGAACTGAAAGAAATTGGTTCAGCGGCGGGTTATTATGATGACTGGCAAAATGGCCGTGACCCTGCAGGGATTACGACCCAGGATCCAGAACTGTCCAAACGCCTCGATCCGGTTGAAGGCGGACGCCATTTGGCTAATTACCTGCGTGTTTTGGTCTTGGAAGCACAAACCATGGCACGTGCCTGCGGTAAATCGCATTTGCACAACCTAGATCCGGAAGATCTGGTGGCGCTGAATGTCGAGGCGGCGGCAATGGCTCGTGTACCACTTGCTGGAACCAACTGGATTCCAGGTCAAACGCAATATTAATACACCCTCATAAGATGGAGAGGTATCATCTCCATCTTATGCTCTCATCAATAACATGATTTAAATCTTGCAAGGTTACTGAGGTTTATTTGATTAAATCTTGTTTTAAATGATTTTTTTGTAAAGAATACAATTATATAGACAGATTTTCCCCTATCAGGTCATTTGCAATGATCTTAGCCCATTTATTTTAAAATAAAAATTTTCCTAAATTTAGTCATATTTCAAGACTGATTTTTAAGCCACAGAAAAATACAGGGAAGGATAAAATTTCTATCTATCCTCATACAGGTGTTTATCTTGCATTTAATAAATCAATATTCTGTTCAATCCGGCTTTGAATCATATGGAGCGTTTCTGATCGAATCTACTCAGCCAACAGATCATCTGCGATCTGATTAAATTGGTGCGCAACCTCAGAAATCGAAATCACAATTTCATCGGCTACTGACACAGAAAAGCTCCACTTGCCGAGAACCCAGTTTGACAATCGCTGGTTGGCTAAGATCCAACGCCTTATCCATAATCTCCCTTTAGTAATCCAACTGGATCTTCGCAGAAAGTGACATCGTAAGCGGCTTAAAGCCGTCCAAGGTTTTAGGCTGTCCTTATCCCCTAGAGCGGTTGTCGAATTTAGTGGCCCTTTCCTGATCTTCATCTATTTATTCATATCATAGTCCTGTTGCCTGACCGTTTGACTGTCTTATTGTCTTCGTTGGGGTCCATATTTGGATACATAAAAAACTCGCTGATCAAGTTAACTTAGTTATTTTAAACTCTTTCTCGGCATTAAATTCCTAGAGCAACAGTTTCAGATATCTTGCAAGTAATATGATTGGTACTTAAGCTGGTGACTAAAAATGAAATATTAAAAATTAAATTAATAAAAAACAATAAATTAAAAAATAGTATGATGCGTATCATACGCATCACATAAAAATTGCTTAAATTTGCTATAATTAAAATCTGCAGTGTCATTAGTGGTTGGGTTTAAATTTATGAGTCTTACGGAAGCGAAGGTACGCCAGGCCAAGCCCAAGGAGAAAGTTTATTTTCTTACAGATGACGATGGCTTAAGTTTGAAGGTGGAATCGAATGGACGTAAATCTTGGAGTTATCGTTATTCAGTAGCAGGTAGCAATAAGCGTCCGCGAGTGAAGTTGGGCGAATATCCTTTCATGTCATTAAAACAGGCAAGAACCGCCCGGGATGAATATAAATTTAATGGTTATAAAAATGAAACAGTACATAAAAAAAATATAAAAAAATTTCAAGACATTTGCGAAGAATGGTTAGAGTTTAAAATAAAAAACTCTTTTAAAGATGAACCCCGTTGTGGTGTTATTCAATTGGCAAAAAAATGTTTAAATCATGATATTTACCCAGATATTGGACTGATGCCATTTAATGAAATTAAAAGATATGATCTTGTTAAAATTATTAAAAATATAGAATCTAGAAATGTAAAAGAACCTGTAAAGAAAGCCTATAGCTATTTAAACCAGATTTATGATTATGCTGTGGCTATGGGTTATTGTGAATATAATATTGCGAATGGTCTACATAAAATATTAATAAATAATAAGATTAAAAAGAATTATCCTTATTTAAACTCAGGTGAGATACCTATTTTTTTAAATCGATTAAATAAAATTAATACTGATCCTATCATTAAAAGAGCTCTTTTATTTAAGTTATATACTGGAGTGCGTGGAAGTGAGTTATTACTTTGTGAACCCCATCATTTTGATTTAGATAAAAAAATATGGAAAATACCTGCCTTACATATCAAACAATATAGGCGAAAAGTTATTCTAGGTCATGATATTCCTGAATTTTTTGTTCCATTATCTAGTCAGGCACTAGAAGTTCTGAAATCGGCATTAGCTTGGTCTCATGGAGAGAAGTATGTATTTTCTAGCCCCCGGAATAATAATAAACCTATTCATTTTAATACCTTAAATTTGATTATCAGAAAAATGGGATATACTAAAAATGAATTATCTTCCCATGGTTTACGATCAACATTTAGTACAGTATTAAATGAATCTGGCTTATTTCAATCAAATTGGATCGAAGCACAACTATCCCATACAGATAAAAATAAGACTCGTGCCAGTTATAATCATGCAGAATATTTTAATCAGCGTGTTGAAATGATGCAGTGGTGGGGAGATTTTATAGAAAGTTTTAGTTTATAAATATTTTAATTAGTAAATTCTACGTATATAGATAAAGTCATCTCTAAGAAAGAAATTAGGATATGAATAAATTCAGCCAAGTTTTTTCATAATATGGGCCTTAAGATAAACGTGTGAACTGATTATCCTATTATTTAGGCTTAATATTTATCATTTGGCCTGATTCTCGGACCTTCATTTACGACTATTCTGCTGAATTGGGGAATGCTGGTGTCCTGGTGGACTGCGATGGTGATTTTGGCTTTGCTCAGCATATTGATCCTTATCAATTATAACAAGGAAGAAACTCAGGATACGGTCTTGCATAGCCAGCCGGATATTCCAGAGCAGCCCTCTAGGCATGTCAGAACGGATTTTAGCTTCCACCAAGTGCTCTTGTGGCTCATTCTGGGTTTCAGCTTATATCTGGCAATGATTACCCTGAACCTGACTGCGGGTTTTTATATTCAGGATCATTTTAATATCAGTGCACAACAAGGCGCCGTATATTTCTCGCAGTGTGCTTTTATTGCAGGTATTTCACTCGTCACCATGCAGATCTTGATTTCAAAGTATCTGCGATGGGCTGTCTCACATTTATTATGGGTGGGACTGATGACCATGCTGGCTGGATTACTGATTTCCTTGAGTACCAGTTAACTGATTATTTTTCAAAGTGCATATGTACTCTATTGGATTGGGATTGCCTGTCTGACACCTGCTTTCATCACAGGGGCTGCGCAGACTGCACCACAGGATATGCAGACCAGAGTCGCGGCATATGGTGTACTGCCACTCAGGCACTGAGCTTTGTATTAGGCCCTTTAATCAGTACCGGACTTTACCAGTTAAATCCTGTTTTTCCCTATTATTTTTTGAATGTCCTGCTTACAGGACTTGGATTGATATGGGCAGTAAATCATTAAAGCGCGCACATAAATTGCTCTATTAAACCCAACCTTGCCATTCGCCACCCACATGCATTGTATCTAGCTTATTAAAGTAAAAATTATATAAAACATATATTTATATGAGTAATTTTACTAGATACAATTTAAATCAGGGTGGGCGAAGAAGAGGTTAAACATTCTGAAATTTAGATATGTATATTGAACAGTAAATACCGGCATAAATATTTATCCGTTTTCTATTTTTTACTTAATGGTAAACTTTATTTTGGCGTCTGGTATTTAGGAAAAATAGTTATGATGATGCGAGTTGAGGAAGCTATGGCTGGATTTAATCTGACATTATTGATAATGCTATGACCTCAACCCAGCTCTCATTGATTGATGGAATTGCTGAATGAGCAAAGAGATCGATCCTGATGAGTCTTTGGTCTATTCAGGTCGTTTATTGAATAAAAAGATCAGAATAATATCAATGATCTTATTTAATTCTAATCTCTAACTTTAGACCAAATACATGCAATAATTTCTGCATGGATTTAAGCGTGGGATTACCTTCAGGCTGCTCCATTTTTTGTAAAGTTTGCGGCGCAATTTTAGTGATTTTGGCCATATCATTGAGGGTTAAGTGCAACTCGGTACGGATGAAGCGTGCAACTTGGTGAAAAGGCCAGTCGGGGTGATTACTGACGGTTTCAAGTACCTCCAATCTTTTTTGCATTTGTTGAATAGGGGTCAGTGGCTTAAAACGTTTATCCATAACTGAGCTCTTCCAACTGTTGGCAAATATTGGCAATTCGATACTGGCTATTTTCCAGAATTTCAGCTGCCAATTGCAGATGCTGCATTTCCTCGAGCAATCCCTGATAAAGGGGGAGTTGCTGGATCAGTAAAGCTCTAATCTCTTCTGGATCAATCAATGTACTTTCTGCTATCTGTTCAATTACGGAATGCCAAAGTGGCATACCCCCATGATCATCTCGTTGCCAGCGCGTGGTTCGGGCAATACCATCCGGATGCAGCCACATTGGCGCAAAATCAAACAGTGGCGTTAGTTGAACCATTCCGTTATTAAAGCGTTGAATCGCTGTATTACGGGTATGATTGTCTTTATTGCCTAAAGCGACATTGGCCAGATCACGCTTCAAATATTCAAAAATTTCTTGTTTTGGTTCACTACAACATTGCATAAGCAGGCTACAAATCTGGTTATGGGTCATTCTTACGCCAAAACCGGCTTTTCCGCCTAAAGAGGCCAGGCTTTCCTGAGCGATTCTTTCCACCTGACCCTCCATCACTTTGCGGTCAAATCGTGGAATAAATAAAGTTTTTCCATGCAACTTCAGTTCACCATGTACTCGTAGTCCCAAGTACTGGGCAATCTGCATGTATAAAGCTTCACACATCAAGATTTTATCCAGATTTTGATCACTGCCACGGCTGAATTTAACCAGCCAGTGCTGTTTGACCTGATCATCTGTAAGCGTGTGATCCAGATAGAAGAGGTCATCATGACCTTGGGTTAACAGTAATTTAGGCCATTCACCCTGAATGCCAGAAGAACCGGCAATAAAAAGTCCGTACGAAGCTAGGGATTCGATAAAATTTTCTTGACGTTCTACCACTTGGCTTAGGCTAAATCCATGATTCTGCTGGAGAGGAAAATGGCCTTTAAGCCATTCATGCGCCTCTTTGATACGTAAATTGCCAATCGGATTGCCTGCCCCTGCTTTTAAAAGTGCCCAGTCGGCTTGCTCTTGCGCATTTTCTGAAAAATAAAGTTGGCGGAGTAATTCTTTACGACCATAACCTTGAGGTAATAAATCCATTAAAAAAGCCGGCCAGGTAGATTGCAAAGTATTCTGAACATTTACAGGAAAATGGTAGGCAAGCGCGTGCCCATCTCTTAAATCCATATAGGAAATTGCATATTCGAACAAATAAGAGGTCCGGGTGGCTGCCTGCCATCCAGAGTGTTGCTGGCCTACCAGCTCAACAATAGCGCAGTCCAGCCATTCATTATTTTGGTAAATCTGTAATGTACAATACTGATTCATAATTTTATTAAAATAGTAAAATATTTAGATTTTATTCATTATATACCTATTTTAATAAAAAACTAATATTATCTTTTCAGCATTGATATTCATTTGAGTAAAAAGTTGTGTTGTACCTAGCCTTCCTGATGTTCAGAAATTTCAATAATTACGATGCTAATGAAGAAAAACGTTTTGCTGTGCTTCGATGAGCTTATTGAGCTATGCCCAAACTTTTAATGAACTCAATTTAGAGACTTAAATTGTTCAGTACAAAAAGAGAAAGTTTATTTTCTGGCAGATGACGATGGCTTAAGTTTGAAGGCGGAACCGACTGGACGTAAATTCTGGAGTTATCGTTATTCAATAGAAGGTACAAATAAGCGTCCGTGGGTGAAGCTAGGCGAATATGCTTTAATACCACTAAAAGAGGCAAGAGCAGCTCGGGATGAATATAAATTCAGTGGCCATAAAAATGAAACGTTGCATAAAAAGTATAAAAACATTTCAAGCTGTTGATGAAGAATGGTTAGAATTTAAAATAATGAATTCTTTTAAAGATTAGCCACGTTGCGGTGTAATTCAGCTGGCAAAAAAATGTTTAAATCATGATATTTACCCAAATATTGAACTGATGCCATTTAATGAAATTAAAAGATATGATCTTGTTAAAATTATTAAAAATATAGAATTTCGAAATGTAAAAGAACCTGTAAAGAAAGCCTATAGTTATTTAAACCAGATTTATGATTATGCTGTTGCTAGGCTGTCAAATAGATGCTCACTCCCCATTCTTCTTTTATTGATTTATGAAAGGAATCGAGGTTAATCAGATAGCCAAGTTTTAACTAAAACCACTTTTTTTACAGACTTTTATCCGATTGATTTGTTATGCTGTCAGATGATTTATAGGCATTGTAAGAAACCTGAAACCATGGATAGTAATAATAAAAAACCTAAACATTCAATTGTATGGCGCGATCAGCCAGAATCGCATGATTATCCTGCTGCGAGTTCTTATTTATGTTTATTGTTGCCTCCTTCACAGGTTGAAAAACTGCTGAACCAGTTACAAGTCGAAACCATCACTCAGTTTAAAGCCAAAGATATTTTTCGTGCAGCACAGCTTCCGCTACTTGATGAGCACAATTTTCATGTGGCACGTGATTTGAGCAAAATTGAGCAGAGCAAAGCACTTTCACCTTTGTTGCTAGTCCGTGATTTAGGAAAGCGTCATTTAATTATCGCCGATGGCTATCACCGACTCTGTGCGGTGTATCTGCATGATGAAGATGCTCTCATTCCTTGCCAGATTATTTCATTGACTGTACAAGATTTGGCAAATGTATGACCGTTGCTAAAAAATTCCCGATTTTTGATGTGATCGCAGGTTTATCTATCGCAGGTTTGCTGCTGCCTGAAGCAGTCGCTTATTCCAATATGGTGGGGTTGCCACCGCAAAGTGGTTTGGTGGCACTGGTGCTGGGTTTAGTGTGTTATGGTCTAATCGGGAATAGCCGTTTTGCGATTGTTTCTGCGACCTCATCTTCTGCCGCAGTCATGAGTTCAAGTCTGGCAACCATAGTGATGTTTTCTTCGCCTGAACGCGCAGGTCTGGCCTATGCGCTGGTATTTCTGTCAGGCATTTTACTGGTGATCGCAGGGTTATTTAAGCTTGGAGATGTGACCCATTTTATTGCAAAACCGGTGCTGAAAGGTTTTTCCTTTGGCCTGGCACTCAGCATTGTGGTTAAACAACTTCCTTTAGTATTACAGGTACATCCTGAGCATAGTGATTTTTTCCGTCAGTTGTGGGAAATGCTACAAGCCTATTCGAACTGGAACTGGCATGCTTTGATCATGGGACTTTGTACCTTTTTCACTTTGCAATTAACCCAGCGCTATAAAACTATTCCAGTGGCCTTGTTGCTGATTATTTTAGGCATTAGTTTCAATGTGATGGGCTATACTCAGGCCTGGGGAATCCGTTCTGTTGGGCATTTTGAGTTGGTTTTACCGAGTGTTCACTTACCCCATTTGGATATGAATAGCTGGTTGCAACTGGTAGAACTTTCACTGGCAGTTGCACTGATTATTTATGCCGAATCTTATACTTCAATTCGTACCTCGGCCCTAAAATACCATGATGCAATCCAGCCAAATCGTGACCTGATTGCATTGGGCGTGAGTAATATCTGCTCAGGACTGTTTAAGGGGATGGCGGTTGGTGCAGGCTATTCGGCGACTTCAGCCAATGAGTCTGCAGGAGCAAGAAGCAAAAAATCGGCCTGGGTGGCAGCGCTGGCCGTGGTGATTTTTCTGCTATTTTTTCGCCAGTATATTGCCAATATTCCTGAACCCGTTTTGGCAAGTATTGTGATGTATGCGGTCAGTGGACATATTCGTTTTGCCCCATTTAAACAGTATTTTATCTGGCATAAA
This sequence comes from Acinetobacter sp. SM34, assembly GCF_022012365.1. Lineage (NCBI taxonomy): Bacteria > Pseudomonadati > Pseudomonadota > Gammaproteobacteria > Moraxellales > Moraxellaceae > Acinetobacter > Acinetobacter sp. SM34. Next base: position 23,036 of record NZ_JAKLTP010000017.1, read on the forward strand.
GATCGCTTACTGTCAATTGTTGCAATTTGGGCAGTGATTATTTTTGGTGTACTCAATGGGTTACTGATTGCGGTGCTGGTGAGCATTTTAATGTTATTAAAAAGCTACTCTGTTCCTCGAATTGCCTGGCTTGGACGTCTCAATGGCGGGCATGATTATGTTGACATCAACCGCTTTCCTGAAGCTGTAGCACCTGATGCTATTTTAATTGCACGACCTGATCATCCCCTGTTTTTTGCCAATGCAGAAAAAATCTGTCATGCGATTCTAAAGAAGGTTTCTGGGCAAAATTATCAGTATGTGATTTTGAATCTTGAAGAATGTCCAAGCCTGGATAGTACCAGTATTGAAGCGTTGTTATTGCTAGCTGAGCATTTGCAAGAGGAGGGGATTGAGCTGAAATTGGCACGCGTACGCCGTTCAGTCGCAGAAACTTTATTGTATGTGAATAGTCCTTTATTCCCCCGCTCTAGTTATGATGCACAAAGTGTCGATGATGCCGTAAGCCAGATAGAAAATCATCGTTCGACAGCAACTTAAGCGCAGGGTGTACACCACTCATAAGATACAACTCTGTAAGAAAGCGGTCGAGAGTACACCTATACCTGATCGTTCAGCTAAAATCAGCACACATGTGGTATTTGAAGTATGTACTCACTCAAAGCCGATCCTGACAGTGAGATTTTTATTGGGTCTGTGTCAGGTCATATCTGGTAATTGATCAAAAGCAATTACATAAAATAATTTACAAGTTTATTAAAAATTCTGTACTTCTTACTTTATTTTAAAATGATGTTTCTCGGGAATAAGTTTGATTTTTATTTTCTTATAAAGTCGCTCTTTGGCGTTTTCTGCTGATTTGGTTACTTTATCTGCAAATTTCTGATCAGACATAAGAATGGCATAAGTTTTATAGCCTATTTCAAGAGCTTCTACTTTTTTGCCTTCTTCTTCGAACTGTTCAATTAATTTGTTGATCTTTTTAACACTGATATCATTCATGTAATTGACTCACTCCCTCTTGAGTTTTACTTTAGGATTGTATTATTACAATTTGGTTAAAATAAATTTAAATCATTGCAAGTGATTGTCATTTATACAATAACTTGCAACTTTTCGTTAAAAAACTTGATTCATTAATTGTTGCTGGGCAATGTAGACTGCCTGTCCATTACCAGGCTGACATTGTATCCAGATTCCATCGGCTTGTAATTCCCATGCACGCCGATTATCTTTGAGATAATTATTCAATCCTTCTTCAAGAATTTGTTTGCGAATTTTCTTATTCTCGATCGGGAAACAGGTTTCGATGCGAGAAAATAAATTACGTCCCATCCAATCCGCACTGGCGCAATACAGTTTGCTGTCACCATTATTATAAAAATAATACACTCTGGTATGTTCCAAATAACGTCCGACGATGGAACGTACACGAATATTGTCGGAGAGCCCTGCAACTTGGGGTCGTAAGCAACAAATTGAACGAACGATTAAATCGATCTGTACACCCGCTTGTGAGGCTTGATAAAGTTCATGAATCAGTTGAGGTTCAGTTAATGCATTGACCTTAATAATAATCTGCGCTTTTTTTCCTGCTTTACTGTTTTTAATTTCCTGCTGTATGAGTTCAAGCAATTGTGAATGCAGGGTAAATGGCGCGTGAAAAAGTTTTTCCAGTTTTATGGTTTTTCCCATACCGGTTAATTCTTGAAAGATTTTATGTACATCTTCACAAATATCAGCATCACTGGTGAGTAAGCCATAATCAGTATAGATTTTGGCATTGGTCGCATGATAGTTGCCTGTGCCTAAATGGACATAACGTTTAATTTTATCTATTTCACGACGCACAATCAGGATCATTTTGGCGTGGGTTTTATAGCCGACAATCCCATATACAACAACCGCGCCAGCTTCTTGTAATAGATTGGCAACTTCGATATTTGACTCTTCATCAAAGCGTGCACGCAATTCAATTACGGCAGTAACTTCCTTGCCATTCCGTGCCGCTTCAGCAAGGACCTGCACGATTTCAGAGTCTACACCGCTGCGATAAAGGGTTTGTTTTATGGCCAATACATGTGGATCACGGGCTGCCTCTTTCAGCAACTTAATGACCGGAGCAAAAGAGTGAAAAGGGTGGTGTAATAAAACGTCTTCGGTTTTTAATACCTCAAAGATGGATTTTTTGCCATACAACACTTTCGGTAATTTTTGTACATAGGGAGGGAAACGTAACTCTGGCAAATTAAAGTTCGATATAAAGCGGGCCAGGTTAACAGGACCATTCACCAGATAGAGCTGGTCTTGATCAAGATCAAATTGTTCAAGTAAATAATCAGTAATCGTTTCTGGACAATCTTTATTCACTTCGAGTCTGACAGCGCGACCAAAACGCCGGGATGAGAGTTCCCCTTTTAAAGCAATCGCTAAATCTTCCACATCCTCTGATACGGTGAGGTCAGCATTTCGCGTTACCCGGAATTGATAACACCCCGTGGTGGTCACCCCGGGAAATAATTCATGAATATGTTGCTGAATGATCGCGGAAAGTAAAATGTAATGCTCAGCCTCACCAGAAACATGTGTGGGCAATTTAACTAATCTTGGCAATGATCGAGGTGCAGGAACAATCGCTAAATCAATTTTTCGTCCAAAGGCATCGTTGCCTTCCAAAGTGACAATAAAGTTTAAGCTTTTATTGGCTAAACGAGGAAAAGGGTGTGCGGGGTCTAGGCTGATGGGGGTTACAACAGGTTGAACTTCATGATGAAAATAATCTTTAATCCATGCTTTATGTTTTTGAAGGATATCGCCATACTGAATAAAATTAACTCCATTGCCTTGAAGTTGAGGCAAGATATTATAATTCAGAATTTTATATTGTTCCTCGACTGCCTCATGTGCAAGCTTAGAAATAGTCGTCAGTATTTCTGAGATGAATAAATTATCTGGACTGGTCTTATTATGGCTTGACAGCTCAAATTGCTGTATCAAACTCGCGACACGTACTTCAAAAAATTCATCTAAATTTCGCGAAAAAATAATTAAAAAATTGAGTCGTTCAAGTAAAGGGTATTCAGTATCTTTAGCCTGTGCCAATACTCGCTTATGAAATTCAAGTAAGGAAAGGTCCCGATTAATATAAGTTTTTAATGTATGTATGGAAGAATTTGAAGGCACATTTAAAGCAGTCATTTATGGCTCTTATATCATTAGATAACAAGGTTCAAATCAATTGAATAAACATTCATAAAACCCTTAAATGAGACAAACTGATTTTCAGTACATTAGATCAGAAAATTATTGTATTAATAAAAGGCTAAAATTGAATTCTATTCAACTTTAACATTCTGCGGACATTACATTACAGATTTGTTAAAATATACCTTATATATTATTTAAGTGTATGTTATTTATGCTTTTTACTGATTTTTTTGCACTATTTATTTAATTTTTCTTTTTGCAGTTATTCAAACCTAGCGCCATTTACATTTGCTCATAAAAAATCGATCGCCTGTAATCGAGCCTTAACATAGAAAGGGTTAATTTAAGTCCAGATTCCAAAGAATCTTTGTGGATTCACTCAACCATTTTTTTCGATTTGCGAAAGGTAAAGATATGTCCGAAAGAAAAGTCGCATTTGTGACAGGGGCACTAGGTGGTATTGGTAGTGAGATTTGTCGTCAGCTGGTAAAGGCAAATTATAAAGTGATTGCAACGGTTGTGCCTCGAGAGGAAGACCGGGAAAAGCAGTGGCTAGAAAATGAGGGTTTCCAACACGAAGACATCCGTTTTGTGTTAACGGATCTCACCCATCATGCTGATGCGACGAGCGCGATCCAGGATGCGATACAGGCTGAAGGTCGTGTAGATGTGTTGGTGAATAATGCAGGCATCACGCGCGATGCAACATTTAAGAAAATGTCATTCGAACAGTGGTCACAGGTAATCGATACCAATTTAAAAACACTATTTACCGTGACCCATCCTGTTTTTAATAAAATGCTGGAGCAAAAGCAGGGACGCATTGTCAATATTAGTTCGGTCAATGGTCTGAAAGGACAGTTTGGTCAAGCCAATTATTCAGCCGCAAAAGCGGGCATGATCGGTTTTACCAAAGCTCTGGCTCAGGAAGGTGCACGTTCCAATGTTTGCGTGAATGTTGTAGCCCCGGGCTATACGGCAACACCGATGGTGACTGCCATGCGGGAAGAGGTTATCAAAAATATTGAAGACCAGATTCCTTTGCATCGTCTTGCCCAGCCTGAAGAAATTGCAGCGGCAGTTATGTATCTGGTCGGTGAGTATGGCACCTATATTACGGGTGAAACCTTATCGATCAATGGCGGTTTATACATGCAATAAGTCCTGTACTTATTGAGTCAGTTTTTCTTTGTTTTTTTCACAATAACTAAATTTTAAGCACTATAAATCAATGGAGTAATACAACATGCTATACGGTGATATTTTTTCAAACATGAATGCTCAGTACAAAAATATGTTTGAACCTTATGCAAAATTTAACAGTCTGGTGGCGAAAAACTTTGCCGATCTGACCAATTTACAACTCAATGCTGCACGTCATTATGCGGATATTACATTATCACAAGTCTTTGCCAACAGTGAAGTCAAAGACATGCAAAGTATGATCAATTGTGGCATGAAGCAAGTGGAAACCATGAGCAAACTCAGCCAGCAAATGATTGACGATGGCCAAAAACTGGCAAGCTTGGCCACTGAATTTAAAGCCGAGTTTGACAAGTTAGTTAGCGAATCGATGCCGAACAATAAATAACGGTTAGCAACCTTAATGAAGATTGAAGACTAGCGAGCGGGGAAGTGGAGATCACTTCCCCGTTTTTCGATTCCATTCCTGATCGAAAGTGAGGAATGACCCAGTATGCGGAGTGGTGCAATGCAGCAGAATCTTTTTCAGTTTAATCAGAACGTCCAGCGTTTTTTCGATGTGCATGAAGAAATCTGGAAGAAAGTGCAAGAATTTTACTATGGCGATAATCCGCTCAATGATGCATTAAGCAAAGTCAACAGTGAAGATATGAATCTGTTCTTTCAGGCATTAACCAAAAATCCGGCACGCTTGATCGAGATACAGAGTAAATGGTGGATCGGTCAGATGCAGATTTACCAAAATATCATGCTGCGCAGTGTCAACAAGGATATCCAACCTCTCGTCAAACCTGAGCCGGGTGATCGCCGTTTCAAGGATACACTTTGGCAAGAACCCAATTACGATCTCTTGACCCAGTCCTATCTGCATTTCAGTCAATTGGTACAAGAAATGCTGGATGAGGTTGAAGGCATCCCGGACAAAGTCCGCCAGCGTATCCACTTTTTTACCCGCCAAATGGTGAATGCCTTTTCTCCCGGCAATTTTTTATGGACCAATCCGGAAGTGATCCATCAAACGGTACAGGAACACGGACAAAACCTGGTGCGTGGCATGGAAATTTTTCATGACGATATCATGAACAGTAGTAAATATCTGTCCGTACGCATGGTCAATAATGACTCTTTCCGATTGGGAAAAGATCTGGCCTATACTCCAGGTGCAGTGGTCTTTGAAAATCCGGTTTTTCAATTGTTACAGTACGAAGCGACCACTGAAACTGTATATCAGACGCCTATTTTGCTTATCCCGCCCTTTATTAATAAATACTATATTCTGGATTTACGTGAGCAGAATTCTTTTGTGAACTGGTTACGTCAGCAAGGGCACAGCGTATTTTTAATGTCCTGGCGTAATCCGGGGGCTGAACAAAAGGACATGCGCTTTGAGGACCTGATTAAGTCTGGTACGGTTGAGGCGATGCGTGTCATTGAGGAAATGACTGGAGAAAAAGAGGTCAATGCCATTGGCTATTGTATCGGTGGAGCGGTACTTGCTGCGACGCAGGCGTACTATGTGGCGAAACGCCTGAAGAATCACGTCAAGAGTGCCACCTATCTGGCAACAATGTTGGACTTTGACAATCCAGGCAGTTTGGGTGCTTTTATTAATGAGCCAGTCATTCAAGGGATTGAAACTTTAAATCAACAGATGGGCTATTTTGATGGCCGTATGTTGGCGGTAACCTTTAGTCTGTTACGCGAAAATACCCTGTACTGGAACTATTACATTGAAAATTACCTGAAGGGCAAACATCCGTCAGACTTTGATATTCTGTACTGGAATAGTGATGGCACCAACATTGCTGCACATGTGCACAATTTCCTGGTACGCAATCTGTACCTGAATAATGAACTGATTCAGCCGAATAAAATCAAGGTCAATGGTGTGGGTTTAAATCTGTCGAAAGTAAAAACACCGAACTTTTTTATCTCGACCCAGGAAGATCATATTGCACTATGGGATACGTGCTTTAAAGGATCTACCTATCTGGGGGGTGAAAGCACGTTGGTCCTCGGCGAATCTGGACATGTGGCAGGCATTGTCAATCCGCCAAACCGCAACAAGTATGGCTGTTATACCAATAATGTTCCCTATGAAAATCCGAAACAGTGGCTGGCAGATGCCCAGTTCCATCCCGAATCCTGGTGGTTACGCTGGCAGCAATGGATCGCACCTTATACCGGCGATCAGGTTCCGGCGCGTACATTGGGTAATGCAACCTATCCTGTCAAGGAAGCAGCACCAGGCAGTTATGTACAGGTCAGTCTATTTTAGCATTTAAGCATTCTCACTGCCGACCAATCGTATGAGGGCAGGAGTATTAAGCAAGATGTAAGTTAAAAAACAGGAAATTAAAATGAAAGAAGTTGTGATTGTTGCTGCAAAACGTACTGCGATTGGAAGTTTTTTGGGTGGCCTGGCCAGTGTCAGTGCACCGCAGTTAGGAAAGGTGGTGATTGGTGCGGTATTAGACGCTGCCGGAGTGAAGCCAGAACAGGTAGATCAGGTCATTATGGGGAATGTATTGACTGCAGGTGTGGGACAGAATCCGGCACGACAGGCGGCAATTGCTGCGGGTATTCCGGTTTCAGTACCCGCTTCAACCTTGAATGTGGTATGTGGTTCGGGACTGCGCGCTGTTCATTTGGCCGCACAGGCGATTGCCACTGGTGAAGCCGATATTGTCGTGGCAGGTGGTCAGGAGTCGATGTCACAAAGTGCTCATATTATCCAGATGCGTAATGGACAGAAGATGGGCAATGCGCAATTGGTGGATAGCATGGTCTATGATGGTCTGACCGATGTGTATAACCAGTATCACATGGGAATGACCGCTGAGAATATTGTGGAAAAACTGTCGATTAGCCGTGAAGATCAGGATGCTTTGGCACTATCGTCTCAGCAGCGTGCAGTCAAAGCACAGGTAGAAGGGAAATTTGATGCGGAAATTGTACCGGTTCAAGTGCCACAACGTAAAGGTGATCCGTTAGTTTTTGACCGTGATGAATATATCAAGGCCGAAACGAATGAACAGAGTCTAGCCAAGCTGCGCCCAGCCTTTAAAAAGGATGGAACGGTGACTGCAGGTAATGCCTCGGGGATTAATGATGGTGCAGCAGCCGTATTGGTGATGAGTGCCGATAAAGCAGCAGAGCTTGGTTTACAGCCACTCGCAAAAATTAAAGCCTATAGCATGTCTGGTATTGAGCCGGAAGTGATGGGACTCGGTCCAGTGAATGCTGTGAGAAAGACGCTAGAAAAAGCAAGCTGGTCTTTGGACGAGGTTGATCTGGTTGAAGCCAATGAAGCCTTTGCCGCACAAGCTTTAGGGGTGGCAAAAGAACTAAGTCTGAATATGGACAAGGTCAATGTCAACGGTGGAGCTATTGCCTTAGGCCATCCGATTGGAGCCTCAGGATGTCGAATTCTGGTCACGCTGTTACATGAAATGCAACGCAGTGAAAAGAAAAAAGGACTGGCGACCTTATGTATTGGTGGTGGAATGGGCGTTGCATTAGCAGTTGAGCGACCTTAAATATTATTTCTGATTGCGAGAAGCTTTGTTGCATAAAGATTTTCAAACCTACATCTCCCTAACTGATTTTGAACTGGGTGCTGTACGTTGGTCACTTTTTAGCAACAGGAATCGCTGCTAAAAATTTATGATCATGGACTAAGTCCCTACTTACAAATACGTGGGGACTTACATCAGGCTAATAAGAGGGATAGTTAAGGAATTGAGTTGATTGAATAAAGTATCAATTTAAAAACTGAAGACATACAGCGGATGGTTGCATTGCTGAGTACATCCAAACATTCTTAAATGATAGGTGGCGATAATAGCTCTATGCTAGGATTTTTGTGTTGATTTAATCGATAAGGAGAAATATAAAATTTCTCCTTATTTTATTGTGGGTAAAATAGCTAAATTCATGAATTTTAAACAATAGTCCCACATGATATGTGATTAAATTATAGTCAAATGGGGGTGACCGTGGTCTTTAAAAACAGAAGCATTCAATATTCAGGTATCACATGCAGTTTATTGGTTTCCAGTATATTTTTAGCTGGGTGTAATAATAGTAAAGACAATACGAATATAACACCGATCATTCAATCGCAACCGCTGGAAGTCAATGTATTGCATATTAACGACAGCCATTCACATTTGGATGAAGAAAGTACCAAATTACTGCTGGAAACCTCTGCAGGTAATCGCGAGCAAATCCAGGTTTCAAATGGGGGTTTTGCACGAGTTGCTGCACTGATGAATACCCTAGCCAGCACGGAGAGAAACCCGATAAAAATTCATTCAGGGGATGCCATCACTGGCGATTTGTACTTTACTTTAAAAGAAGGTGAAGCAGAAGCAGATCTCATGAATGCAGTATGTTTCGATACTTTAACGCTAGGCAATCATGAATTTGATAATACTGATGAAGGCTTAAAAAAATTTATTGGTTTCTTGAATAATAAAGGTCGCTGTAAAAATAAAACACAAGTTTTAAGTGCCAATGTCGAGTTTGGAAAAACCTCAGCACTCTACCAGACTGATCTGGTGAAACCTTATACCATTATGGACAAAGAAGGGCAAAAAATTGGCTTAATCGGTCTAACGATTGCTGATAAAACCAAGAATGCCTCTCGCCCCAATGCAGATACCATTTTTAAAGATGAATTAACCACTGCACAAAACTATATTGATCAGCTCAAGCAGCAAGGCATTAACAAAATTATTGTACAGTCTCATTTAGGCTATGGCATGGATAAAGCACTGGCTGCACAATTGTCTGGTGTTGATGTGATTGTGGGTGGGGATTCGCATACCCTACTGGCCGATGCAAAGCTGAAAAACTATGGTCTCAGCCCGGAAGGCGCTTACCCAACGACCTTAAAAAATAAAGAGGGTGATCCGGTTTGTGTGGTACAAGCCTGGCAATATGCCTATATGGTTGGCCAGTTAAAAGTAAATTTTGATGCCAACGGAAAAGTTGAGGCATGTACCGGTAAAGCCAATGTATTGATTGGAGATGATTTTAAGCGCAGCGCTAAAGATGCTCCAGCCTTGAGTGCTACTGAATTGGATGCAATTAAAAAAGATATTGAAAACAGTAATAGCCTGCGGATTGTGCAGCCTGATGCTGCAGCTTTAGATATTTTAGCACCTTATAAAACCGCTAAAAATTTATTGGGCAAGGAAATTGTTGCGAATGCCCAAGAAAATCTATGCCTGCGTCGTGTACCAGGAACGACAAAAGATCCCTCACGTTCCAGTTTAGGGGACATCTGTAACAAATCAGATTTTACCAATCAGCATGGCGGTGATGTGCAACAACTCGTGGCTGAAGCATTTTTACAACAGGGTAAAAAGTATTTTAATGCCGATATCTCGATCCAAAATGGCGGTGGTGTCAGGGTGGATCTACCTCAAGGTGATATTTCTGTAGAGAAAATTTATACGGTATTGCCATTTAAAAACACATTGGTACAGTTGAAGGCGACTGGGCTAGAAATTAAAAATGTACTTGAAGATGCGATGGATGCAGTCGTAAATAACAATACCGGCAGTTATCCTTATGCGGGTGGACTGCATTGGGATGTAGATTTATCTAAAACCAAAGGTCAACGGATATCCAACTTAAAAGTTCGCAATGCACAAGGAATTTATGAAGCTTTAAATCCAGACCAGACCTATCAGGTGATTACCATTAATTTTCTGGCAGATGGTCAGGATTTTTATAGCAGTTTTAAAAATATCACCGGTGAACGTCGTGTAGAGGTGGGACTGGATTATGCTGAAGCCTTCTTGGATTATGCAAAAAATGAAAAAGTGCTGAAGCGCTTAGCTGTTGAACTCTACAGTACGCAGACTTATAAAGAATAAGCTGACTTGATTAATCCGGGTCAGCCGAATGATGACTGACTCGGAGCATTTAGAGCCTGTAAATCATTATAGTCAAGTTCCGAATCTGGTCTTGGTCGATTTTTCCATTTTTTATCGTATGCGAGCATACTCCAAAATATTGTGCAGCTTTGTCTTTAAAATTTTTGAATATCTTCAATCTTCTACTGTATTGACATCCACCCCCAGCTAAAGCAAGGGGATTCCTCCTGCGAGACGCTCATGCCAAAGCGCGAGTATGTTCAGGGCGGAATTCAAATCCCGCTGCCAGACTGTACCGCAGTTCTGGCATGTCCATTCTCTCATTCCAAGATCAACCCTACCTTTCGGACTACTGCTTGATATTTTCTTGCAGCACGAGCAGATCTGGGTGGTATAGGTTTCATTGACTTCTTCAAACAATACCCCTGCGTTCTCGCATTTATACTTGAGCATTGTTTTGAGTGCTGAAAATCCTGTGTCCAAAACAGATTTCGCCATCTTGGTTTTAACCAGCTTTTTCGCACTTAAGTCACCTACAACAATCAGTGCATTTTCTTTCACAAGCAGAGTGCTTACTTTATGCAAATGATCTTTACGACAGTTTGCAATCTTGGCGTGTAATGCACGTACACGTTTTTTATTTCTTGCTCGTTGAGCTATACCTAATTTCTGTTCATATTTTCGATAGAATTTAGGATTTGAAATCACAGTACCATCTGAGCAGGTGGCTATATCTTTTAAGCCCAGATCAATCCCGATCGCTTTGGTGGCGGTGGGTTTCTCAGCTTTAGTGCTATCCACAACAAGACACACATACCAGCGCCCACGACTATCCTCAACAAATGAGCCTGTTCTAACGCTGTATTGCCTATACCGTAACTATCCCATAGGTTAAATTTCTGCTTGCCGTATTGCACATAGCCATCAGCATATTTAATCGCTACTTTTTTAAAGGGTATCCAACCAAGTGAACGTCTTGCTGACTTCTTGTTACTCACACGCCATTTTAATTTTGCTTTTCTAAACTGTTTTCTTTTACCAGCATATTCTTCTCTGATTGCATCCACCGTTTGACTATGCAAACCACCCAATTTTGAAGTCCCTTTTGTGTATTTAGCCATATCGAATGCTGAGAAAAAGTCACCTGTTCTTTTCAGGTGTTTAAAACTTAAATCATTCACATAATTCCAAACAAAGTTCACCTCAGATGCTAATTGGTCTAGCACCTTGCAATGTTTGTCTTTTATGCGTAATTTAAGAGTTTTCATGGGCTTATATTAGCTCATGTTAAATTAAAGGTGTTGATTTTTAAAAAATTCAACGACATTTCATGTCGTGTCGCTTATATCTCTGCCCTGAAGGACAGAGTTTTACGCTCCATTTGATAAAATCCGACTCAATGAGGTTGCTTATAGTTGCTTGTTGTATCATGGTGCTGATGATAGTGACTTGATTTATGCATTTCATGCTCATCAGATTTATCTTTAGGATTCTTTTGTGGCTGAAGATCCTCTGGATTTGTCTGTTCTTCAGCTCTTTTAGATTCCGATTCATCTTTGGGGTGCTGTTGCTTGGTCATTTTATTTATCCTTTTCAAAAATTATAAAATTACCGATTGTTTTACCGACCCAATTAGAATGCGCGGACGCAAAAAAAAGAGATAGTTTTATATTGTATTGGCTTTGTTGCACCAAAGTTCTCTGGATATTTACTATTAAAAAAATGGCGAAGCCATATATATCACCGCAATTATTGGTGTAATCACAGTCGGACACCATGAAACACTGGAAAATGTCATCGAAAGAGCAGATCAAGCCATGCATATGGAAAAACAGCAAGGATATGACAGGACAGTATTTGCATGATCAAATTGAGTGTACAGAACTAAGTTTGTAATTGTCGAGTCAAGCCAAATGACCTCGTCCTTCGGGATTTAGCCCAACCTTCACGTTGCTCATACCCAAAAACCATTACAGGGCTGTTCTCGTTGTTAACGTTCGGCCAGCACCTTGGATAATCTTTTGGTATGGGCGATTAATCGGTCCAGCCAGCGTTTTGCAGCAAGCAGTTTTAAGCTTCTGGTGCACTCAACCGATTCAAGGTGGCATATTGCATCACTTCCTCACGTAAGACGGCACGATGCTCATCGCCCCACTGTTTGAGATTAGCCAGTTCCTGCTTGAAATTTTCAATCTTTTCAGCATTTTCTAAAAAATCCGGACGGCTGACATAATGCTCTAGAATATTTAAAAAATCTAAAGCCACTTGATAAATCTGTGGTTGGGTCCGAATAGCCAGTGCATAGGGAACACTTTCCAAATCACTACGCAGAACCCGAATATAAACCATCATGCGTAATAAAGAGGTCAAGCGCTGTTTATCTTGTTAATAGTCTGGCACCACAGCAGCTAAAGTTGCCGTAATAGCGGCACTGGAAGACTGCAGTAGCACCGTCATGATCAGTCCGATCCAGACCAGAAACAGCTTCTGCCCAAATGAATGATAGTGAAAAATAGACAAATCGACTTGTTGAGCAAGACCTGACATCGAAAACTGTAATTTCTCAATTCCCAAGAAAATCAGGCCAAAACCTGCAAGCACAAAACCGAATAATGCCAAACGACCATGCGTTAATAACTTGAACAACGCACCTACAGCAATCATGGGTAAGGCAAAAGTAGCGATAGAAAACTTCACCCCCAGCAAAGCCACCATCCAACCGGTACTTGTTGTTCCGATATTGGCGCCAATAATCACTCCAATCGCCTAGGTAAAACTCAAGACTCCAGCTCCGACAAAACCGATAGTCGCAAGTGTGGTGGCTGTAGAGGACTGGACAATCAAGGTCAGACCAATACCAGAACATAGTGATTTCAACGGTGTTCTGGTAAATTTGGTCAACCATACCCTTAAGGTTTCACCAGCCATCTCTTTTAGGCTGTCGGTCATTAAAATCATGCCAATCAAGAATAAACCAATCCCTCCACAGAGCTGAGCAATAATTTCGAGCACAGTTTTCCCCAAGGTGTTTTTAGCATCAGCATACCGTCTGATAGAGGGGATATCATTAACAACAACCGGGAGCATAGGCTTTGGTAGTAGCTACTTAGAGCACATCTTGACCTCACCAGCCGTACAGGACTAAAAGAAAATAGAATCCCTAAAAAATCACAAAATATTCATCTCCCGTTTTTTAGGATTAGGATGAATTTGGCCAGTTTCATCTGACCAAGACACGCAGAGAGATAAATTTAAATCTTATCTCTTAAATTTTATTTAAAGAATGAAAACAATCAGGGGCCTGTGGTGCGTCGAGTAATTGAATATGTGGGAGCGGACCTGTCGCGGATTATTGAAATGGCCTGGGAGGATCGAACCCCATTTGAAGCCATTCAACGTGAATTCGGTTTGAATGAAGCGGCGGTGATCCGCTTGATGCGGCAAAATATGAAACCCAGTAGCTTTAAAATGTGGCGTGAACGCGTGACTGGTCGAAAAACCAAGCATCTGCAGCTGCGTTCACCCGATGTGATACGGGCTTATTGTTCACGGCAATACAAGCGTTTCTAAGTGTTTGATTTTGACCGCCGTCTGGACTCACGTTTACATCGTTCAGAACAGTATCTGACTTCCTCCCAGCAGCGTTGCCATTTTTTGCGCCAAGTAAAAGGACGCAAGCAGTGGATACAGATTTTTTCAGGGAGATGCTGTTTTTTCATGGTTTATAACTCATCGATTCGGCTAAGAAGCTGCTGGGCATGGCTGATGATCTGCGGCCGATCTTGAAGTTTATCTAGCTGGCGATAGATCATGCCCATACGTGGATGATTGCGGAATGTCGCTTCATACCGGATCATGAAATACCAGTACAGGCTATTGAACGGACAGCTGTCCCGCTCGGTGCGGGTTTTGACACTATAGCTACAGTGCTTGCAGTAATCCGACATCTTATGGATGTAATTGCCCGAAGCGGCATAAGGCTTGCTGGCCATCAAGCCGCCATCGGCATGCATCACCATGCCCAACGTATTCGGCAATTCTACCCATGCATAGGCATCGGCATAGACCGCCAGGTACCATTCACTGATCTGTTGCGGGTCTACACCAGTTAATAAGGCAAAATTGCCAGTCACCATCAGACGCTGGATATGATGTGCATAGGCATGCTGAAAGGTATTACGGAAACACTCCGCCATACAGTTCATCCGGGTACGGCCAGTCCAGTAAAATTGTGGTAGCGGTGCTGAGTGCTGCAGTGCATTGCGGCTGGCATATTCAGGCATGTACAGCCAGTAAATTCCGCGGACATATTCGCGCCAGCCGAGAATCTGCCGGATAAAACCTTCCACTGCATTCAGTGGTGCATGACCGGCATGGTAGGCAGCTTCTGCCGCATCACAGACTTCTTTAGGCAGTAACAGGCCACAGTTCAGATAAGGCGAGAGCAGGCTGTGAAACAGCATGTCTGCGTCCTGAACCATGGCATCCTGATAATCGCCAAAATGCGGCAAACTGAGGGCAATGAAATGCTCCAATGCAAGCAGGGCATTGCTGCGCGTGGTGGCCCAGCGGAAATCGCTAAGGCTGCCAGGGTGATGGGAAAACTCGCGTTCAACCAGTTCAAGCACATCCAGATCAATCTGATCGCGTTCAAAGTGAAGTGGTACCGGCAATGGCGGACTGCCTGACCAGGCCTTGCGATTGGCGCTGTCATAGTTCCACTGTTGTCCAAGCGGCTGCTGTCCCTGCATTAAATAGCCGGTCTGTTTACGCATTTCCCGATAAAAATATTCCATGCGCAGCGTCTGGTAGCGGCTGGCCCAGTGCCGGAACTGCTCCGGACTGCAGAAAAAACGCTCGTCATTCAGACACTGTACCGGCACTTGCAGCTGCTGGCTCCAGTGCTGTTCAATCTGCTGCTGCAAACGGTATTCCCCACAGTGGGTCATGACTAATTCTGTGACGGGGAAGAGCTGTTGCTGTGCATGCACGAAATCCAGCAGGCTACGAATCGGACTGCCGGATTGAAAAGTATGGTAACGTACACGCCAGCCTTCTGCTTTGAGTTCTTTGGCAAAATGACGCATGGCGCTAAAAATCAGGGCAATTTTCTGCGGATGATGGGCGACATACGTGGCTTCCTCGACAACTTCGGCCATCAGGATCATATCCTGGGTACGGTCCAGTGCTTTGAGCGTAGCAAGCTGTTGATGAAGCTGGTCACCCAGAATTAAACCGAAACGCATAGCCATTCCAGACCCGATGAAAGATAGCGCAGTGTAAAGCCAGACAGTTCAATTTTTTGTGAAAATAAAGATCAGCCCGCATGTTGAGTCAATTCAACTCGACCAAATGATCCTCTGGCATCGCATGCAATTTATGAGCACTGTAATAAGGGGACATTCATCTCTATAGTGCTAAAGCCAGTTGATGAAACTCGTTTTGCATTATTCCTGAATGCATAGGTGGTGTGAAAATTATGTGATTTTAATCAAAAAGATACAAATTATTATGGTTGTAATTCAGGCAGCTTGCGCCTAGTATCTGAGTAGAAGTTACTCCATGTAAGCTTCCTTAGTTTTGTCCCATACACCCCTCTGTATGGGATTTTTTTTAATCAGGGAATTGTATGAGCATGCACTCAAAAGCGTATATTTTTAGACAGCAGCAATTACTGGTGGATGACCATTTTCAGTTGCCGCAGGTCGCAAGACTGCAGCACGACCTGAATCTGTCGGAAAATGGCGAGATCATTGCCCGTGATCTGAAAGAAGACGAACCGGTGCCGGAAGGTTATCAGCTGGTTCCGATCAGACAACTGGTGCAAGTCTGGAGCAGACCGCAGTTTGAACAGGCCAGCCGTGCAGTACAGTTACTGGAATGGCGCCGTAATCACCGCTTTTGCAGTAAATGCGGTCACGCCACCCAGCAGCACGCCAGCCAGTATGCCATGGTCTGTCCATCCTGTGGCTATAACCAGTATCCGCGGGTGAATCCCTGTGTCATTACCATCATTACCCGGGGTACAGATGAAATTCTGCTGGCAAAAAATGCTCGTAACAAAACCCAGATGTACAGCCTGATTGCAGGCTTTGTTGAAGTCGGGGAAACCTTGGAAGAGGCAGTACGCCGTGAAACGCTGGAAGAAGTGGGGCTACAGATCAAAAATATTCAATATCTGGCCAGTCAGCCGTGGCCGTTTCCCAGCAATCTGATGATGGCCTTCAAGGCGGAATATCACGCAGGGGAAATTCAAATTCAGGAAAATGAACTCAGCGATGCGCAGTTTTTCAAATTTGATCAGTTACCCGAAATTCCGTTCAAGGGCAGTATCGCCTATGCCATGATTCAGCATGTGATGCATGGAACGCCTGTTGCAGATGACAGCAAAGAATGGCTTTGAAATTTTGAACAAATATAGTGCGCATTCTCGCTCTTTTAAGGGCGAGTTAAGCCACTAGAAATTTAAAATTATTATATTAGGGCGTGTCCTCATTTGAAGAATTGGTATTAAATACTTAAAATCCTCCTTTAAGCTCTTTTCATTTCTATATTTTTTCAATGGCACGTACTCTTCTCACCGATGATATTTGGCAGCAAATTCAAGATACTATGCGATTACACGGTTGTTACTGTTCAAAAAACAGTAGAAATATCATGGAAGCCATCTTATGGAAACTACGTACGGGTGCGACATGGCGTGATATTCCTCAAGAACTTTGCCCTTGGCAAACTGCTTACAATCGCTTTAATCGTTGGGCAAGTAGGGGATTATGGGATAAATTTTTTTTAGATTACGAGGCATTCTGGATCAGGAATGGGTATTCATTGATGGAAGCTACATACGCGTGCATCAACATGCAAGTGGAGCTCGGCATGGTTTCGAAAGAGCAATTGGACAATCACGCGGTGGACGAACAACAAAAATACATCTTGCAACCGACGCGAATGGATTACCGATTGATTTTAAAATCACTGGGGGTGACGTCCACGACAGTCAAGTTGCAAAACAACTGATTGATATTGTAGGCGAGGCAACTGATCTCATTGCTGACAAGGGGTATGATGCTGAGCACATTAGAACATGTGCCAAGAACAAGAATATGATTCCCATTATTCCATTGAGATCAAACAGTAAGAGATCGAATAAGGAATTTGATAAATATCTATATAAATTAAGACATTTAGTTGAAAATGCTTTTGCGAGATTAAAACATTTCCGTGCTATTGCAACTCGATTTGATAAACTAGCACGCAATTATAAATCTATGATCCGTATAGCCTGCATATTTATTTGGTGCAAAGCCAAATGAGGACACGCCCTAGTTATAAATAATATAAAGCTATAATATATATAAATATTTTTATATTATCAGCTTTGTTTTAGCTGTGAGTAGTTCATCGACTTAAATAATCTTGAAAATTTTTCCGCTAGAAGTACTTTGGAAAAACATTTCAAAGCTGGGCCGAATATCTTCACCATCCACGGTAATATATTTGACATGGGAACAAGACTGGCTAGCACTAAAATGGCGCTCAACCGTGGCCTGAATAGAATATTTGATACCGAATTGGTCTTTTACATTTAGATTTTGTTTAAACATTAGTTTACCTTTAACAAGATTATGGCAGAGCGGCTATTCAATTAATTAAGCAATATATTATTTTTAAATAACTTTTTGATTTAGCTTAAATAATTGATTTAAAGACGTATAAAATGTACGACCATCTAAATTTAAATCTACCTCAATTCCAGATTCCAGCAGAACTCTTTTACCCACTTCAATTTCTTTAAAACCTTGACGTGTATTCTGCATTTTATTTAAGGGAATTAAAGAAACGATAATTTCAGTACCATTTTTAGATTTTGCAATTAATTCATTAACTTTTAACAATTTGTATCCTATTTTTATGATTTTTTTCCAATATGGAAGAACAACTTTTTCTTTAAAATTAAAAAAGCACTGAGTAGTGCTTTTTCAACTCGTATTAGTGCTTATATAGCAACAATATTGACTGCATTCGGTCCTTTTTGACCTTGAGCAATACTAAATTCAACCTGTTGGCCTTCGAATAAGGTTTTAAAACCTGAGTTGGCAATTTCACTGAAATGCGCAAAAACATCTGGACCTGATTCTGGTTGAATAAAACCAAAACCTTTAGTTTCATTGAACCACTTAACGGTACCTTTAACAACATTTGAGTTTGACATAATAAATCCTACTAATTTTTTAATAATTTTTAGTCATTTTATTGACTGCATATAACTTTGAAAATAATAAAGAATGAAACTTAAAATCTGAAAAAAACGAAGAATTATGAATAAAACGACGATACTTAAGAGAGATTTAATGAAACAAGACTTTTTTCTAGTTGAGTCAACTATACCCTAAAAACAGGAATAATCACGTTTTTTATATGTATATTTAATTATCTTATTAAAAATCTAGTTATCTGACTGATTTATATATTTTATTGTAATTATAACCAAACAAAGTTAATCTACTTGGCCAATAAATTTGAGCAGTAAATGAATGCGATTATATAGCTCTGTAATAATAATATTGATGTTTTTAATTTCAGGAATAATGATTTTTTTACATATGCACAAAGCTTAAGCTTATATCAGTTTTCAAATTTGACTTTATATTAATAATAACCGAACAAAGCGGGTAGGACTAAATCTACTCATTTGCGATTGTGTTAGGTGTTTAGTTCCGGCATTTGATGGATCACAACACTTATATAAGTGTAGCAACAACACTTTGGACGGCCACCACTCTCCTAGACAAATTTTGTCTAGCACCGTGCAGATGAGATTTTACCGCGGGTTACAAATCGCTCCTAGTGATTTATGCCTTTGAATACACTGTTTTTTGTATACGGGAAACGTAGTCGAATCGATCCATAAATAACTTGCGTATTGTTATGTAAACCTACCACCTATTCTTAATGAACTACTCGCAGCTAAAGCAACGAGTTTCTGAAAACAACCTAAGTTGTCATCATCTCTTTTGACGTTTCATCGACAATGCAATTAGGGTTTTTAGTCTTAATCGTCTTACGACTGCCTCCACGCCCACTAGAAGAAGACAATAAATCCTCCTCCAACACCGTTCCAGTGTCTATAATTAATTTTATAGCTCTGCTTTTTATCACTTTGGATGCGTTTTTATCCGCATTATCAGTATGACCATAACTCACGCATTTAAACTTTTCTTGAGTTTTGCGATTGTCGGGATGAGTGTGACCACACGAAGCACACTCCTGACTGGTGTAAGCTGCTCTAACCTTAAATACCGCTTTTCCTAAATGCTTGGCTTTGTATTTCACATACGTTTCTAGCATATGCCAACCCATATTCAGGATTGCTTTATTTAATCCTGCTTTCGCCTTTGCCTTATTTGGGATAAATCGACCTGATTCATCTTTTTTCGGCTTGGGCTTTTTCGTCATTTTTTGAGTATTGAGTTTCTCAAAAATAAAGACCTTATTCTTTTCATTATTAACTAAGATATAGCTAGTCTTGTGGTTGAAATCATTTCGGATATTGGCTTTCTTTGCGTGATGGATCGTAATACGATGTTTGGTTTTGGCTCTACGGTTTGAGCCTTTTTGCTGTTTAGAGAGTTTGCGCTGCAAGCGTTTAATATAACGCTCAGCTTTGGATAAATGATTCTTTTGTTCTTTGCTGAAATCAAATTCTTGATCAGGAGTACAAACAGGGATAGCCACACCACGGTCAATACCGACCACAACTTTATTAAGTTGTTCTTGAGTGAAACCATGAAGATAATCCAAGTGTTCACTTGGTTTAATTTCATCAATTTCCAATGAATCTTCATAACAGAAAGATACGAAATACTGTCCACGTTCTTTACGAATATTAAGAGATTTAGGTTCATTGAATTCAGCATGTTTATTAAAGTTCAGATAGCCAATATTGTATTTATGACCACCAATTTGAAGTCGAGTTTTACCAAATTGATCTTTCTCGAAACTGAATAAATCACGAGTGAGGTAAATACTCCCCTTATCGGTTTTAGCTTTGCGCTTTGGTCGGCCACACCCCCCTTTAGTTGACTTCTTAAGGGTGTTGTACCAATTCACATTCGAATTTTTAAGAATTGTCCCTGGGCATTGTGAAAGCCACGGAGTTAGCTCTTTAGACCTAAACTAAGCATACTTCTGATCTTGAGTTGCGTAATATTCTTTGAAAGGGAAAAACTTGCTTGCGAATTTCCTAAAATACTTATCTTCATCACATTTAGCATTCCAGATTAATCTCGCACACCCCACCCACTGGCTCAGAATTAACTTCTGCTCCTGAGTTGGATATGCTCGAAATTTAACGCCTGAAATCATCAGTAAATTTACTATTTGGGTGCTTAGACTTTATACTATTTTGGACTAAAAATAAAGTTAATAATATAAAAATACTGAGTTATATTAGATATTTAAGCTAATTGTAAGTGATCTAATATTTTAAATTCCTAGTGACTTGACTCGCCCTTAAAATAGCGAGAATGCGCCACTAGATTTGTTCAAATATTTCAAAACAAAATATGCAAATTTGAATCTTGAAGCACTACCTTAATCTGCTATAATTTGTACATCAAAATGACGTACTTATTGGTGAAAAATATGGCTAACTTAGCAACAGAACGAATCAATGTTCGTTCAACAGTAGATGCAAAAAATGTGATTGAACAAGCTGCGAATTTATTGGGTCTCAGTGTGAGTTCCTTTATGATCCAATCCTCATTTGAACGAGCAAAAGAATTACTTAAATCTAATCATGAGTTAAAAGTAAATAATGCTGATCGTGATATGTTAATGAACATGCTTGAAAACCCACGCCCTGCAAATGATGAGATGAAAAATTTAATGAGTTTATTGGATGAAAATTGAGGTTTTACAAGCCCATCATCAGAAAAAATCATTTAATTGTGGGCAAGATGATTTAAATAAGTTCATAAAACAATACGCATCCCAACATCAGAAATCAGGAACAAGTAAAACGTATGTTGCTATTGATGATGATATACAGGTGAAAGGATTTTATTGTCTATCAAGTATCTCCATAGGATTCGATGTAGTTGATACTGTACTTACTAAACGATTGCCTCGTTATCCACTCCCTTGTGTAGTTGTAGGTCGATTTGCCGTTGATCAAACAGTTCAAGGGAGAGGAATGGGAAAAGTGCTTTTAGCACATGCGCTTAAACAAGTTTTAAAAGTTGCTCAAATTATTGGTGTTAATTTTGTTGTCATACATGCCAAGGATCAAAAAGCGATGGAGTTTTATCAGCGTTTTGGCTTTATTTCATTAACAACAAATCCATTAACATTAATATATCCAGTGAGTGAAATACCTAATTTTAATTAAAGCGGTCTACTGGCAACAGGAGTGACTGGTAGATTACAAACAAGAATAGGTGGCAGACTTATTCAGCAGTTTGCAATAACTGCTCTGACAATCTTTCATCAAGGCAAAGCATGCAGTGCCAATAGATAGGTTGTTTCGAATTTCTGAAAAAAATCATCAATCATGCAGAAGAAATATGTAAAATCGAACAAGGACGCTGAAGGCGTAGGTTCTATGGTAACTCACCAATGGTTTCAGCCACCTTTCTTTCGAGTTAATTTCTTATTAGAGATTCAGGTTAAATTATAATGTGTTAATTTTAGATGATCTAAAAATCCGCAAGATCAAATTTTTATTTTTATAATTTTTTCAATAATCGCTTAATATTTAATCCTTAAACGAAAGATAATCCCTTGTTGACTATTATGTGCATTTGCTTCCCCATTATGTAACATCATGATGGATTTAACTATTGATAGCCCTAAACCACCAGTTTTTGCTTTGGAATGGCGACTACTATCAATTTGATAGAAACGCTCAAATAAATGATTCAAATGCTGTTTATCAATAAAAATATTTTTAGTTAACACTTCAATATCGACATAGTCTGCTGTAGATTTTGTTGTAATTACAATGTCTTGGTTTTTGAATCCATAATCAATGGCATTGATGAGAAGATTAGACAGCGCTCTTTTTAATAAATCTTCATTACCATATATTTGAATTCCTTGTTCTAACTCCAAAACAAATTTCTTTTGTCTATCTTCAGCTAAGAATTCAAAATAATGAACCAATTCTAAAATAAGGTTAGATAAATCAATATTTTCTTTATCGATAATATAATCACTATGTTCAGAGCGAGCGATGAACAACATATTATTTATCATCTTACTTAGTCGTTCATATTCCTCAAGATGAGAATATAAAAGCTGCTCCAGTTCTTGGGGTGACCGAGATTGCATGAGCATAATTTGTGTTTGACCCATTAAATTATTTAAGGGGGTTCTTAGTTCATGGGCAATATCTTCAGAAAACCGTGCCAATTGATCATAATTAATTTGAATTTTTTCTAACATCGCATTCATTGCTGAACGGAGTTGCTCAACTTCAACGGTAGTACTTTTAACTTCAATTCGCTGATGTGGTTGAGTGCCCTGAATTTTATGTGTTTGCTCAATCAAATTATTTAGAGATTTAAGTAAATACCAACCCACCCAGCGTCCGAGCAGGCTTGCCATGACAATGCCCAATAAACTATAGAGAATCAATTTCCATAAATATTGATCTAGAGTAGATTGAGCTTCATCAAGTTGTGTTCCAGCAATTAGTTGGTAATGTTGATTATTAAAAACAACGGTTTTATAGGCCAACCGGGTTGTAGCAAATTTAGATTGATTATCCAGAAAAGTAATGTTTTTTGATTCGGCCATAGTGGGAATATGGACTTTTAGTGGATTAATCTCAATTAAGGCGTGTTGCGGGTTTCTTAAGATTAAAAGATTATCTTCTTTCCCTAGCATATTTTCATACAGACGAGGGTGTTGAACTAAAATCTGAAAACTTGCTTGATCCTGTAAAAAAATTTCGATGCGTTCAACACGTGCAGTTAAATTCTGATCCCGTTGTTTAGCTAATAGGTGTTGCATGTTGTGATAAGAAAGTAAACCAATAGCAAAAAATACAGTGCAACAAATAATACTGAAGGAAATACTTAAGCGTGTTGTTAAGCTGAGTTGCGTTAGCTGATTTTTCATTTATTTATGCTTAAACGATATCCCATACCCCGAACAGTATGAATTAATTTTGGCTGAAAATGGTCATCAATTTTGGCACGCAAGCGGCGAATAGCGACATCTACCACATTGGTGTCTGTCTCAAAGTTAATATTCCATACCTCAGATGCAATTTGCGATCGGGTTAACAATTCACCTTGATGTTGCATTAATAAGTTTAAGAGTGAAAATTCTTTAGCGCTTAAGTCGATTTTCTGTTGGTTCCGATAAACAGTACGTTCAAACCTATATAAAACTAGATCTTCAACCTGGTAATATTCAGACTCGGGTTTTACACTTCGTCTCATCAGGCTTTTGACCCGTGCCAATAGTTCAATATAAGAAAAAGGCTTAATTAAATAGTCATCTGCACCAAGTTCTAAACCTTTAACTCGATCTAGGACATGATCTTTCGCAGTCAGCATAAGTACCGGAATTTTAGAAAATGTCCTTAGGGTCTTTAATACTTGCCAACCATCCATTTCAGGTAACATGACATCCAAAATTACTAAATCAAAGTTTTTTTCTTGTAACAACGTTAACGCTGTTAATCCATCATGAGCAACACTGGCTAAATAGCCGGATTCATTTAAACCTTTTGCTAGAAATTCAGCAATTTTGGTTTCATCTTCAATAATAAGTATCTGCATCTAAATAATATTATATGGATTTGTCTATCCCTACATTACAAATTCGTAATCTGATTGTCATGCAATAGTGAGTTTATTTTATATAAGCTAATTTATCTCTTCATTTAGCTTAATAGAAATGATGAAAAAACTTCTATTTATTCCAGTACTTCTATTTAGTTCAATCACATATTCAGCTCCTAAAACCAGCTATGTCATGGATCTAAACCTCGCCAATCAACTGGCAACCAATGTCATGCAAGCCTGTAGCACTACTGCTAAACCTGCGGCTGTAGTGGTCTTAGATCAGGGTGGCAATGTCCTGGCAAGTCAACGGCATGAAACTGTGGGCATACATAATTTAATCACAGCGCAAAGGAAAGCTTTTACTGCATATTCAAGCAAGGTGACTACCTTACAATTTATGCGTAATGCCCAGAAGAATGTTGATTCACAGAATTTAACCAGTTTACCTGAATTATTACTTTTAGGTGGAGGAGTGCCCGTCGTTTATAAAAGTCAGTTATTAGGTGCAGTTGGTGTAGCCGGTGCAGGTGGGTCAATCCAAGATGATCAATGCGCACAACTGGGTATAGAAATCACACTCAAACACATTTAAATCAATTTAATTCAGGATAAATTCATATGAACAAGTTATTTTTATTCGCTGGCAGTTTCTTTATTTCAAGTTGGGTAATGGCGCAAAATCCTTTAAGTGTGCATGTACTTAACTTGGAAAGTGGATTGCCTTCACCTGATGTAAAAGTTACTTTGGAAGAACAGAAAAATGGAAAATGGATACAGATTTCAGAAGCTAAAACCAATGAGCAAGGCCGCGTAACGGCATTATTTCCAGAAAATAAAAATTTAGATAATGCAATATATAAAGTCACGTTTAAAACAGGAGACTGGTTTAAGAAAAATAATCAAAATTCTTTCTTCCCTGAAGTTCCGGTGATTTTCCAAACAGATGGTTCAGTAAAACACTACCATATTCCATTACTGCTTAGCCCTTATGGATATTCAACCTATCGAGGTAACTAAGCTGAGAAAAATAAAAGCTCTAACTTGTATGAGATTAGAGCTTAATATAATGGTGCTTATAGGAAATAGCCCTCATTTGAGGGCTATTTCCTTATTAAAAAATTTTCACAATAGATTATGATCAAATATGGTAATGAAAATACTCATATATTCAAAATTAAATTTATAAAAATGGAGTGCATTCTCATGATTAAAATAAAAAATCATGTTCTGAATATGACGTTAGGTTGGATCTGCTTAAGTTCTGCATCTGCAATTGCCTCTCCACTAATATCCTCTCACGATACAGCTCACTTACCTACTGTAGCAAGTACAAACCCCGGCACTTTGTTATCCATACAAGCACAAAATACCGATCTATTTTCAAGTGCATCACAACGCTTCTTAATTACCTATCGAAGTCGCGGCATACAATCGGAACCGATTGTAGCTTCTGGATTTATTTTACTACCCAAAGGAAAAGCGCCAAAAGAAGGTTGGCCTATTTTAGCATGGGCGCATGGTACAACAGGTGTTGCCGATACTTGTGCTCCCTCGAGTGATTATGTAGGTGGACCGGTTCATATTTATCAACAAATAGCGGCAAAAGCTTTGAATGCCTGGCTTGCTCGTGGATATGCAGTAGTCGCACCAGACTATCAAGGTTTAGGTACACCCAGTGGACATCCCTATATGAATACTCAAAGTCAATTGCATACTGTAGTGGATGCTGTAAAGGCGACTCACTATTTAAAGCCTTATAAATTTAATAAAAATTGGTATGTCATGGGGCATAGCCAAGGAGGTGCTGCATCTCTTGCTGTTGCGGCGTATGGACAAAAAGACGCACCTGAACTTAATTTACGTGGGGCAATTGCCCTTGCTCCAGGCGGTTATCAATATGAAGGAATTGCGGAATATGTGGCAACTCACTATCAAATCGACACCAGTGTTGCAGCATTTTTTCCAATCGTTCTTCTAGGGGCGGAAGCTGCAGATCCTAATCTTGCTCCAGCAAATTTAGTTAGCCCAGAAATGGGAGAAATTCTTAATCTGGCACGCGGTCGCTGTTTATCAGAATTACAATCTGATCTGAAGCAAGCCCCTAAAACTGTCTTTAAACCGAATGTAAATCTAGCCCCTTTGACCAATTATTTAAAAAAGCAGTCTATTGAGAATATGATACCCACTGTGCCAGTTATGGTTGTTCAGGGTGAGAAAGATCAGTTAGTGGATTCACGCGGTACTTATGCCTACTATCAACAAATCTGCAAGGTAGGAAAACCTATTGCGTTTTATCCTTTGAAAGAAGGCGACCATCGTGACTCCTTAAGACAAAGTGAATTCCTGATTGGAAATTTTATTAATTCAGTTGAAGAAAGAAAATCTGTAAATACCTGCAGCCTAAAATAGTATGGTAGATCCAAGAGTTTGAACTCAAAAAACTCTTATACAGAATTAAAATTTAGCATTTCAATTTTAAATATAAAAAATTTAAGTAAATCAATATGATGATAAATGGTTTTTTATTACTAACTGATAAAACTTCTCTTGTAACAGAGGATGCTGCGGACGTTTATGATCAAACCACAGAAATATCCAAGAAAATGCCAGTCAATTTCTTAACTGACTGGCATTACATCTTATAATTTATAATGAATTTTTCAGCGATTAGATCACTACTTTATCAATAGATCTCTTTCATAAATCATTTTTCACTCAACTCCAAATTATAGATTCCAGCGATTAAACTGAATCTCAAACCCAGTCTTTTACCTCTATTTCGGTAACGTCCAGCAAGGATTTTAAAGGTCTTCAGGCGACCAAATACATGCTCGATCCCGATTCTTCTTTTGTTGATTTCCTGATTATAGATTTTGAGTTCAGGATCCAGTTTACAGCGTCTTTTGGCTTTTAACGGCAATAGGCTATTAGGATACACAGCATAAATTCCCTGGTAGCCTTTATCTGCAAGAACAAAGGCTTCTGAAGGAATCAGCTTTATGTTTCTTTTAAATAGCTCGAAATCATGTACAGCACCGCGACTGCTACATAAACTCAGAATTTGCTGAGTTTTATAATGGATGATGGCCTGTACTTTAAAGGTATGCGTCTTTTTCTTGCCACTATAGCTTTTCTTCTGTTTTTTTAGGCCTTTGAATTGGAATTTCTGTGGCATCCACGATCACCACATTCCAGTCTATGCCTTCGCCTTCGGGCAAATTCTTCGGTAAATTAAACAGCTTGGACTGAATCAGGCAGTTTTCAACATGATGCACAATTCTTGAGGCTGTGGGCTCTGAAACCCCGTAACTCGTAGCAATGTGAAATAAAGGTTCGGTATTCCCGCCAATAGCTCAGACAGAGCAGAACCTGATCCTCCAGACTTAATTTGGGTGGTCTGCCTTTAGCTGGAACATGCTTCTGCAATTGCTCAACCATTAAATAAAAGGTTGACCATGAGATGCCTGTATATCACTTAAACTGTGTTTCAGAAAGCTTCTTTGAATCAATGTATTTCATCCGCAGATTATGCACGAATGCTAAGAAAGTTAGAGTACAAATATTAATCAAAAAGGTGCTCGTTTTTTGATTTATGAAAGAGATCTAATTCATGTAAATACACTAATTAGTGGGATTGATTTAATTCATTATCTGTTGCAGAGATAATAGATGCAAAAATTGGAACACCCACAATAATGGGGAATGAAAGGATCCATACGTCAATTGTTACTTGACTTGAAAAGAAAAACTGGTTGACAAGAGCAGCCAAAATTAATAATGAAACTAAAATACTAGTGAATCGGATTACAAATTTGATAGGCATTTGCCTGCTCCTAGGTGAGTCTAGCTGTTGTTGTAAAGTATATACCTTATCTGACTGTCCTTAAATCCATAAATAGCTGTCCAGTTCATTTTACGTGGACAGTATCGTGATGTTGAGCAGATAAAAAAAGTGGGGCTGAGCGGACGCTTAGAGTTTTACGCTCCATTTGATAGAATTCTTGTACGGCCAATAAGATTAATCCAGCTTAAATTATTCAATCACAAATACTGAATTTCACCATTTTGTCTTCACGCTTTGTTCACACCCACCTAGGTTATCTTAAGCCTAGAATACAACAAGGCTAAAAAATGAAGATGCTATTTAAATCTGTTTTTGCAGCGACAGCACTTGCCATCATCAGCTTAAGTACAACGACTCGAGCAGAAACTGTTGCACCTCAGGCAGTCGATCAGGTAGATATCGAGCAGTATGCAGGCAAGTGGTATGAAATTGCGCATTTACCGATGTATTTTCAGCGTAAATGTGTCTCGAATATCTCTGCACAATATACTGTTAATGCCGATCAGACTATGCGTGTCTTGAATAGCTGCAGGATTGCCAATGGTGAGATGATCAGCTCTGAAGGGGTTGCTTATCCGCAAAATAAGGGCAACAGCAAACTGAAGGTCAGTTTTTTGCCGCAAGGGTTAAGGTGGATTCCGTTTACTAAAGGTCATTACTGGGTATTACGCGTGGATCCGGAATATAAAGTGGCGTTGGTCGGCGGACCAAGTAACAAATACCTGTGGATTTTATCGCGTGAACCGCAACTGGATGAAACCACTTATCAATCCTATCTGGAGACTGCGAAATACTATGGATATGACATCACAAAACTGATCAAATTACCGCATTAATCTGTTACCCTTTTGCCGAACTGACCACTCTCTCTACACAGTTCGGCTTTTTTTATTTACTTCACATAAAATTCATATCTGACTGATTACACTCATCAAATAGAATAAAGACAATCGCTTGAAAATAGGATGAGTCCATGTTGAAAAGTCTGATGCGATGGATAGACAGCTGGTCTACACCCACAACGCCCGAAACACTGAATGCTGAAAATAGCAAGATTCAGTGGCTGAGGATTTTGCCCTTTATTCTATTGCATCTGGCCTGTCTCGCCGTGTTCTGGGTGGGAGTGTCTTGGTTTGCGCTGGGATTTATGCTGTTGTTCTACCTGATCCGCATGTTTTCCATCACCGCTTTTTTCCATCGCTATCTGTCACACAAAACTTTTCAGACCTCGCGTCCGGTGCAGTTCCTGTTTGTGCTGATTGGCACCATGAGTGCACAGCGTGGACCGCTGTGGTGGGCAGCCCATCACCGTTATCACCACCGCTATACTGATACCCTCCAAGATCCGCATTCCTCCACCCATGGTTTTTGGTACAGCCATGTCGGCTGGTTTCTGAATGAATATAACTTTGCCACACGTCAAGAAGTGATCAAGGATTGGCTGAAATATCCGGAACTGATCTGGCTGGATCGTTTCAGTTTAATTGTGGTGCTGCTGACTGCGGGCGGAATTTATGCGCTAGGCGAATGGCTGGCCATGGCTTTACCACAACTCGGCACTTCAGGCCTGCAATTGCTGGTCTGGGGCTTTGTCATCTCTACCGTGTTACTGATCCACGCCACCTTGTGTATCAATTCACTGGCACATCATTACGGCAGCCGTGATTTTGACACTGAAGATCAAAGCCGCAACAACTTATTCCTGTCCATCATTACCTTGGGCGAAGGCTGGCACAACAATCACCATTATTATGCAGGCAGTACCAGACAAGGCTTTTACTGGTGGCAGATTGATGTCACCTATTACCTGCTAAAAATCATGTCTTGGCTCAGGCTGGTCTGGGGACTCAAGCCCGTTCCGGCACGGGTCTATGAAGTCAGTAAAATTGCTCAGCTTAGAAAACAGAAAAAAGCCTCTGCGACGGGCGCTCACCCGATTCAATCGAAGGAATCACCATGAAAATTGCAATTATTGGTTCAGGTATTTCCGGTCTGTATGCCGCCTGGAAACTTAGCAAAGTGCATGAAGTCACCGTCTTTGAAAAGAATAACTACTTTGGCGGTCATACCGATACCCATCAGATCAATATAGACGGTGAACAGGTCGCAGTGGACAGTGGCTTTATTGTGTTTAACGAGCATAACTATCCTCTGTTCTGCGCAATGCTAAAAGAACTCGGGATTCAATCGCAAAGCAGTGATATGGGCTTTTCGGTGAATAATCAGGTCACCGGCTTGCAGTACAATCCCTCAAAAAAATTCTCGCTGCTGTTACGGCCGCAAAACTTCCTCAACGCTGATTTTCGTGCCATGTTGTCGGATCTGTTCCGGTTCTATGCGGCCAATAAAGATCTGGATGTGGAACAGGTTGATGCACAGCTCAGTATTGACACCTTTCTGAATTGGCATGGCTACTCGGAAGCCTTTCGTCAGGAACATCTCTATCCGATGTGCGGGGCACTGTGGTCCTGTCCAGTGGAGCAAGCCGGACAGATTCCGTATAAATTTGTGGTGAGCTTTTTCCAGCATCATCGCATGTTGCAGCTGAAAGACCGGCCTTTGTGGCTTACGGTCAAGGGTGGATCATCGCGTTATGTTCGTGCCATTCAGGCCCAGGCAAACATGACTTTCCGCAAGACCGGCGTTCGGCATGTCTCGCGTAGTGCCAATGATGTGCTGATTGAAACTGTCCAGGGCAGTGAACGTTTTGACTGGGTGATTTTTGCCAGCCACGCCGATGACAGCCTGAAACTGCTGAAAGACCCGTCAGCGCAGGAACTGGACGTGCTTGGCAAGTTCTGCTATCAGGATAACCGCATGGTGGTGCATTCCGATACCCGCATCATGCCTAAATCACGTCGCCAGTGGGCCAGCTGGCATGTGCATGTGACCCCGAGTCAGGCATCCGAACAGACCCCGTTCCAGCACAGCGGCATACACTATGGTTTCAGTTACTGGATGAACCAGCTGCAGAACCTGAAATGCAAAACCCAGGTCTTTGCCACCCTGAATCCTAATTTTGCCCTAGATCCGAAAAAAATCTGGGTAGAACGGCATTACCGCCATCCGGTATTTGATGCGCCGGCCATTGAAGCACAACAACGCTGGAGCGAAGTCAATGCCCAGAACCGGACCTCATACTGTGGCGCCTACTGGGGCTGGGGCTTTCACGAAGATGGGGCGCGCAGTGCTGCATGGGTAGTCGATCAGCTATTGCAGCAGACCGGGCAGGTGGCCTAGGAGCACATGATGCAGATGTATCCATTGGCGATCGCCGCTGCCGAAATTCGACATCGCCGTTATTTGCCCAAAGCCCATGCTTTTGAGACCCAGCTGACCTATCTATGGTTTGATCCGGATCAACTCTCAACCTTTACCCGAAAATCCTGGCTGTGGTCCTCTAGCCGCTGGAATTTACTGACCCTGGATGAGCGTGACTTTCTTACTATGGAATGTGGCTCGATTCGGCAGAAGGTCGCACGCCTGCTGATCAAGCGGGAAAACTATCTGTTACCGCATGCCGCTTCCATCCGGGTGCTGGCCCTACCGCGTACATTGGGCTTTCGTTTCAATTCGGTGGTGTTTTATCTGGTCTTTGGTGCCACCGACCAGTTACTCTTTGTGCTCAGCGAAATTACCAATACGCCGTGGAATGAACGTCAGGTTTACATTCACGACTGCCGGAACAATGCAGCTGAACATGTGCCGTACCAGAGTCACCAGTTTGATTTTAAAAAGGCTTTTCATGTATCGCCGTTTATGCCGATGGCACTGGATTACCGCTGGCGCTTCAGCTTCTCTGATCAGCAGAACGTGATTCATATGCAGCTGTTTGAGCAGGGCGTGCTGCAATTTGATGCCACCCTGAAATTTTCCCTGCAGGCCATCACGGTTCCTTCACAGCAGTATCGCTATGCTGTGCTGAAAGTTCTTGAACCCTTCAGGATGGTCAGCGGAATTTATCTGCACGCCTTTCGTTTATGGAAAAAGAAAATTCCGTTTTACCGACATCCTAAAAAAGAAAAAGGAAACACATTGCGATGAAGACACTGTTCATGGGAGAGCAAAGCACACTGCCGGTGGTACTGCACCACCTGCTTAAATTACGCCATGGTCAGCTGATTTTTAAAGGCGTCTGGAACGGGGCCGTCGGGGAAAACAGTGATTTACAGGCCGTGATTCAGGTGCATGATCCCCGTCTGATGGAACTGTTGTTCCGCAATGGCGTACTGGGAGCCGCAGAAGGTTTTATCCGCGGTTACTGGAGCAGTGAAGATCTGGTGGATGTGATCCGAATTTTGGCACGTAACCGCGATGTACTGGACCGGATGAACCAGAATGCAGTGGCCAAGGCTAGCCAGTTGCTGTTAAAGGCCTGGTACAAATCGCGCAAAAATTCGATTGATGGCAGCCGCAAAAATATCGCCGAACATTATGACCTGAGCAATGACTTTTTCAAGCTGTTTCTGGATTGCAGCATGATGTATTCCAGTGCGGTATTTAAAGAACCATATATGAGTCTGGAACAGGCTTCGGATTATAAAAAAGAACTGATCTGCCAGAAACTTCAGCTGCAACCGATGGACCATTTAGTTGAAATTGGCAGCGGTTGGGGTGGTTTTGCCATTTATGCGGCGCAGCATTATGGCTGTAAAGTCACCACCATCACCATCTCCCAAGCACAATATGATGAAGCTATCGCGCGGGTAGAAGCAGCGGGGCTATCACATCGCGTTGATGTCCAGCTGAAAGATTATCGTCTGTTGAAGGGCAAATACGACAAACTGGTGTCAATTGAAATGATCGAGGCAGTGGGCGAACAGTATTTACCCACCTATTTCAGCAAATGCCGTGAGCTGCTGAAACCGAATGGTCTGGCACTGATTCAGGCCATCACTATTGAGGATGCCCGCTATGCCAAAGCCCTGAATACGGTGGATTACATCAAGCGCTATATTTTCCCGGGCAGTTTTATTCCCTGTATCAGTGTCATGACCCAGGCTGCTTCCGAGCAAAAACTACGTATCAAGCATCTGGAAGATATTGGCCAGAGTTATGCACAAACCTTGCACTGCTGGCGCCAGCGCTTCCGAGAGCAGCGTGATCAGGTAATGCAACTCGGCTTTGATGAGCGCTTTATCCGTATGTGGGATTTTTATCTGTGTTATTGCGAAGGTGGCTTCCGCGAAGGCGTGATCAGTGATGTGCATCTGCTGTTCGAAGCCAGTGCTTACTAAGCCGAGATAAAACAGGAGGCTTGACATGCTACTGGATTTACTTGTGCTGAATGTCTTCATCATGTTCTGCAGCTGGCTGCTGGTCACCTATAACCGCAGAGCCGGCCTGGTCGATGTGGCGTGGAGCTTTAGTATTGCACTCAACGTTATTATCGCGGCTTGGGTGATGGAAACTGCACCACCGCTGGTTCGGGTATTTCTGGGCATATTTAGCGGCATCTGGTTTTTACGCCTGACCTGGCATCTTCTGCGCCGTTATGCCAATGAAACTGCAGAAGATACCCGTTATGCCAATATGCGCCGGGCCATGGGCGATTATCAGCATCTCGGTTTTCTGGCCTTTTTTATGTTTCAGGCCGGGCTGGTGGTGCTGTTTTCCTACCCGATGCTGGAACTGCTGAGCATTCCAGTCCAGGAGTGGAATGACTGGACACAACTCACGGTGCTCTTGGCAGCCCTGATTATGCTGCTGGGCCTGATGGGGGAAAGCACGGCTGACCAGCAGCTCTACCGTTTCAAGCTCGATCCGCAAAACCAGGGCAGAACCCTGGATCGGGGACTGTGGAAATATTCACGCCATCCAAACTATTTCTTTGAATGGCTGCACTGGTTTGCTTATCCGGTCCTCGGTCTGGCGGCAGGTGTTTATGAATTATGGCTCTATCCACTGTTGATGTGGCTGTTTCTGTACTACATCACTGGGATTCCCTTTAGTGAACAACAGGCGCTGGCACATCGCGGCGACAACTATAAAGACTATCAGCAACGAACTTCAATGTTTATTCCGTGGCCACCCAAAGAGTAGGTAAATACATGGACTTTATGATTCAACAATCTTTGAAACTGATCGAAAGTGGCAAGCTGCCCGATGCGGTGATTCGGGCTGGCATTCGCAGCTTAAGCAAAAAACGCCTGGCACAGGAAGGACGCTTTGACCCAGTACTGGCAGCACAGCGCTATATGGATGTGCTGAGCATGCTGAAAAACAGCGAGATTGCCATCGAGACCGACAAAGCCAATGAACAGCACTATGAACTGCCCACCGCATTTTTCCAGGCAGTACTGGGCAAGCGTCTGAAATACAGCGCCAGCCTGTTTGAACACGCACATACCTCACTGGATCAGGCGGAAGAAGCAGCACTGGCCAGCTATTGCCAGCGTGCACAGCTGCAGGATGGACAGGATATTCTGGAAATAGGCTGTGGCTGGGGGTCTTTCAGTTTGTACATGGCCGAGCATTATCCCAAAGCCCGCATTACCGTGGTATCGAATTCCTCGACCCAGCGTCAGTATATTCAGGAACAGGCCCGTCTGAAAAAACTGGAAAACCTGACGGTGATTACCTGCGACGTCAATGTACTGCAACTGGAAGCCGCTTCTTTCGACCGTGTGGTTTCGGTGGAAATGTTTGAACATGTACGTAATTACCAGAAACTGTTTGAAAATATCAGCAGCTGGCTCAAAGACGATGGCCTGTTGTGGTGCCATATTTTCTGTCACCGTTTCCTGCATTATCCGTTTGAAGTGAAAAATGAATTTGACTGGATGTCAAAATATTTCTTTAGTGGCGGTCTGATGCCTGCAGCCTCAACCTTCCTGCATTTCCAGCAGCATTTGCAGCTGGAAATGCACTGGCAATGGGCAGGTACCCAATATGAACGCACCGCAAATGCCTGGCTGGAGAATATGGACCAAAAGCAGGTCGAGCTACAGCCCCTGTTTGAACAGACCTATGGTGCAGATGCTGCAATCTGGTGGCAGCGCTGGCGGATTTTCTTTATGGCCTGTGCCGAACTATTTGGTTATGACCATGGACGTGAATGGGTGATCGGCCACTTTCTGTTTAAGAAAAAAGCCATATAATTGAATGATGAATCGGATGGGCCAGCGGGGAATAGACCAATGTTAAGGCTGTTTAGGGACAAACGCGATCATCCTTTGGGTGAGGTGTTTAACCGCTACTACTGGCTGCAAATCGGATTCATTGCCCTGTCTGTGGTGATCGGGATTGCCTGTAGTGCCTGGGTAATCAAGGGTTCCTTGCTCAGAACTGCGCTGGAACAGGAAATGTCACACTACTGGCAGCGGCTGGAACGTAATCCAGCTGCTGAACTGCCCGACACCAAAAACCTGTATGGGTACCGCTGGAACGATGTGCCGCCGGTCCAATTTCGCCACATGCAGCTTGAGCAAGGGGTGAACCGGCATTTTGTCGATGGCAAGGAGCGCATGACCGTTTATGGTGAAAAAGACGGACAGCATGTGCTGCTGGTGTTTGGCGAAAGTAACGTCAACAAGCTGGTCTGGCTGTTTGGTCTGGCGCCGCTGATGGTCAGCTTGTTTGTACTTTATAGCGTGTTGTGGTGGTGGAATCGCCGTGCCCGGCGCTATTTTTCACCGATCACCCGTCTGGCCAATGCACTGGAGCAGATTGACTGGGAACATCAGAAAAATCAAGTTTCACCGTTTCAGGACATCCGGACCGACTCTAATCTGGAAGCGGAATATCTCAAGCAGGCACTGGAAAAATATCATCAGGTCTTAAACGAGTTTATTCAGCGTGAACGCGAGTTTACCGGTGATGTCAGTCATGAACTGCGTACGCCGTTGACCATTCTAAAAGGCAATGTGCAGCTGTGTCAGGCACGTTATGGCGACAACAAATCCTTTACCCGCCTACACAACACCATTGAAGACATGCAGCTATTGGTTGACACTCTGCTGGCCATCGCCCGCAATACCACCAATACTTTAACCGCTGAGCCGACCATGCTTTCAGAATGTCTGGAAAATCTGGTTCAGGATCTGGACAGTGTTAGCCATAACAAAGGCATGCAAATTGATTTTCAAAAAGACCTCGACGAACAGCTACGTAAACTTTATCCATCCATGACCAAAATGGTGTTTGGCAATATTCTGCGCAATGCACTGAACTATTCGCAAGGCACCGAAATTGATGTCATTCTGCAAAAAAATAAAGTGCTGGTGGCAGATAACGGCATAGGGATTCCTTTGCCGAATAATTCCAAGGTTCAGGAACTGTCTGGCCAGCAGTTGCAACTAGAAATCAAAGGTCATGGCATTGGACTGCAACTGGTACAGAAGTTGTGCAAGCAGTTGGGCTGGCGGGTGGAACTGTTTGACCGGCAGTATTATCTCAGCACCCATCAGGATGTTGATCTGACGATGACCACCGGACTGATTGTCGTGGTGTATTTAAACGAGGTTTCCGCCTGAAAAACTTAAGCTTCTAAAGCAATCTTTAAACCGACCCCGGATATGGTATGAATCAGCTTCTGCTCAAAAGGTTTGTCGACCATCTTACGCAGATTATAGATATGGCTGCGCAGTGCATCACTTTCCGGTTCTTCATCGCCCCAAAGCTCCATCATGATTTCCTGTTTGGTTAGTACCTTGGGTGAATGGCGCATCAGCAGTTTCAGCAGTTTAAACTGAATTGGAGGCAATTCAATGGTCTTTCCAGCCCGAGTCAGCTGCTGCCTTGCCGGATCCAGAACCAGATCGTGAATTTGCAGACGGTTATTGGAGACTTCACCCAGTGAACGTTTGATCAGGGCTTTGACCCGAACCACCAGCTCGTTAAAGTCAAATGGTTTGACCAGATAATCATCCGTGCCCGAATTAAAGCCTTTGAGTTTATCATCCAGTGTATCCCGAGCGGTCAGCATCAGTACTGGCAAGTCCTGACCTTCTTCATGACGCAGCCATTCACACAGTTCATAACCGGAACCATCAGGCAGGTTAATATCCAAAAGCAAGATATGATAGCGCTGCTGTTTCAGTAACTGGCGCGCAGCATTCAGATTCCGGGCATGATCCACCACAAAATCGTGTTCTTCCAGAAACTCACACAGGGTGGAAGCCAGTTCGTAATGATCTTCGACCATGAGGATAAAATGTTTGGACATAGCTGCGGATACTAATTTAATAATTGCTGTTTTAATTTAGCACTAAATGGCTGGGGACCCAGCCATATATTAAAATATTGCTGGGCCAACGGATGCTGAAGATGGCCCAGTACCTGCTGATTCAGCACCAAGGTCAGGGTTTGAGTCTCGGATTTATAGCTTAAGCGATACAGATCACCTGATTTTACTGGCTTATAAAGCTGGGTGATTCTATCTAGTACTGTCAGATGCTTAGACTCTCGCTCATTCCGTTTCAGAAAATGAAAGGCTGCGCGCTTGAAAGCCCATTCCGGAATATCCTGTGTATATGAAAAATCAATCTGCATATTCTGGCCTTTCCATGGTTTTGTACAGTTCTGGGCATAATACCGGGCAACGCCAACCTGTTTCTGAGCCACCAGCAGTGGACCACTACCACATTGAGTCATACTCTGGGCATGTGTCCATGAACTGAAACTTCCGAGCAGCAGCGTCGTGCCTATTGCGATTTTTTGAAAGGCAATACCCATGAGTAAGCACCTCCTACATAAGGCAGTGAACGATACAGACCATTGGCCGGATCCCAGAAATCCTGCTGGAAAATAATCTCATTGTTCTGGTTAACCTTGATTTCACTGATGCCAAAAGAGTCCATACTGCGGGTCGTGCCGAACATTTTAAAGTCATAAGCCATATGCCAATGCACATAGGCAGAATCTTGATGATAAGAGGTGTTTAACAGCTTGACACTGACGTTACTGACCCGTTTGTTCATACCCTGAAAATGCTGGACTAGATTTTGCCGGGATGAAAACTGCGACAGGGTATCGTTAATAAACAGCGGATCGGCATACAGCGAGCCGGCTCGTTCCACAAAAGCTGGTGTGCCCAAAGTATTAAATGCTGAGGTAAAACGGGTGCCAATATCCAGCGCTTTGGCCTCATCCAGGGCTACCCCCTGAACAGCACTTCTGGATTTTGCATAATCGGCTGAATAACTGGGAACACTTTGACATCCGGTCAAAGATAGTAGCGGTAAGGACAAGGCCGCTGCCATTATTTTCTTAACATGTTTCATCATCACTGTCCGTCTTAAATTCATGTACTTACTCTAGATAAAGAGTCGTGAACAGAATGTGAAGAGTAAAGCTGTCCCCAAGGTTAGGATCGGGAGATTCCAACCTTTGCTTTTAAAAAAAAGGGGCTTAAAAGTAATTCATCATAGCGCATGATGAAAGAGAGCCAAAAATGGTGCTGTACGTTCTGCTATCGGCGGGCTAAGTCGATTTATTCAGCCCGGATTTATACTTTTTCACATCGCTCTTATCTTAAATTCAACTTAATAAAACACCACAAATCAAGTAAAATAAAAGTTAGATCAATACTTTATCGGGATGCTTGCCGAGATGAACTTTTAAATGCTGTAAATGACCTGTTGTTCAACCTATTCAATACGCTTATTTGAGATACTCTTTTCTATGGATCAATTACATCACACTAAAAACTCTCAAAATGCAGCACTGATCGAGATAGATGAGGGCATTCGGCTACATATCGCTTGGGCGCAAAAAGTATTTCAATATCTGGTTTTAAAAACACCTGCCGAGCCACAATTTTCCGCGAAAGAGAGTCATTTATTGTGTCATTTTGGCAAATGGTTTCAATCAAACCACGCTAAATTTGAAAAAATCAATCCTGATAAAACCCGGGAACTGGAGCAGGTGCATTATCTTGTGCATCATCATTTGCATAATATATTTTCCAAGCTCAGTGACAATCAGTGCATAGAGGCAGCTTTAGTCAGTCAATATCAAAAAAGTCAGAATGATCTGCTGGAACTGCTAATTTATTTTAGAACCCATTTGATTACCCAGGCATTGCAGTATGACCCTTTAACCGGTTTGGCCTTAAGATATGGAATGGAGAATCAATTCAGTACCTTGCGTCAGAGCACTGAAAAAAACCAGAAAATATTGGCGGTCGGTTTACTGGATTTGGATCATTTTAAAGCGGTCAATGATCAATATGGACATCAGGCGGGTGATGAAGTTCTTGCCCATACGGCACAGATACTGCGTGATTCTCTTCGAGATACGGACAACATTTTTCGCTTTGGTGGCGAGGAATTTTTAATCTTTCTAGAAGTGGATAATTCCGATTCACTGCATGAGATTATCGACAGAATTTTTCAGTCACTGCATAGCAATCCGACCCGATTAAAAAGTGGTGAAGTGATCTATATCACCGCCACGGTCGGTATTATCCACGTCGGGTCTGATGAAAGCATGGAAAAAGCCATTGCAAGAGCAGACCAGGCGATGTATTCAGGAAAGCAGCAGGGACGAGACCGGGCGGTCTTTGCATGACGAAATATTTTGTAGGTTGCTCGTCTGCTGGGTGGCTCATTGAGAGATATAGCTAAGTGACATTAGGTGGGCTTTCAAGAGATAAAATTCCCCCTTTTTATCTCTTGAACTTATTGAACATGGCGAGAATTCATCCACTGATGGTTATTGAAACAAAATTGCTCGGAATTATAAAAAATGTATTTTTTGATTTAAGCAAGAGAGCCAATATTATTGTGTGTTAGATTATGCTAATTTTGAATGATTTTTAATCTATTCGATTAGCCCCAAAAGATTATATTTTGAGGTACTGCATTGGGATTACAGAGGGAATATGCCAATCAAAAACAAATCGATTTTTATCCTTCTTGTCCTTACTGTAGTGATCATGAATATTTTTATGATCAGCTTATTGGCCTATACCTTGCACACTGCACGTGAGCACGCAGAAGCTGAAGCTCGGACTGGTGTAGAAAATTTAACATCACTGCTTGAAAAAAGCGTGAGCAGCTGTTCACAAGAAATCGATTTGTCTTTGTATACCTTACAAACCTATATAGAAAAAGAATTAGATAACCTGAGTTCGATGAAATTCGCTTAGCCTCTTAGCATATTTTGGAAAGTTGGCTTATTGGGATTCAAGCAATATGCCACTACAGCAGCCATGATATTCACCATGAAGTTATTCACCGAACGATGACGTGAATGTTCAAGTGGATGTAAATTTTTTAATTGATCATTCACTGTTTCGATCAATCCTCTTTTGCAAAGCAATTGTTTTTCTTCTTCAGTTTGGATGGATTTATTTTTCATATTCCGACGTGATGGGGTCAATATTTTGAGTCCTCTTGCTGCTAAAGCTTCGGCTTTTGCTTTGCTCAAATAGCCTTTGTCTCCAAGTAGAATCCCTTTTAATTCTTGAGTTAAAGAATCCAGTACAGCAACATCATGAACATTCCCTGATGTCAGCTTGAGATTAATCATTTCACCTAAATTATTGATAATAATATGTAATTTAAAAACATAAAACCAACCTTTACTACTTTTTCCACGACCGGTCAAGCCTTTAAATACACGATGCCTTTTAATTCGAGGATTATGGCTAACTACCAATTTAGTGGAATCAATGATACTGATTCCTGTATCTTTTCCTTTCACTTGATGGAAGAAACTAGGGTGTGTCCTCATTTGAAGAATTGGTTTTAAATACTTAAAATCCTCCTTTAAGCTCTTTTCATTTCTATATTTTTTCAATGGCACGTACTCTTCTCACCGATGATATTTGGCAGCAAATTCAAGATACTATGCGATTACACGGTTGTTACTGTTCAAAAAACAGTAGAAATATCATGGAAGCCATCTTATGGAAACTACGTACGGGTGCGACATGGCGTGATATTCCTCAAGAACTTTGCCCTTGGCAAACTGCTTACAATCGCTGGGCAAGTAAGGGATTATGGGATAAATTTTTTTTAGATTACGAGGCATTCTGGATCAGGAATGGGTATTCATTGATGGAAGCTACATACGCGTGCATCAACATGCAAGTGGAGCTCAGCATGGTTTCGAAAGAGCCATTGGACAATCACGCGGTGGACGAACAACAAAAATACATCTTGCAACCGACGCGAATGGATTACCGATTGATTTTAAAATCACTAGGGGTGACGTCCACAACAGTCAAGTTGCAAAACAACTGATTGATATTGTAGGCGAGGCAACTTATCTCATTGCTGACAAGGGGTATGATGCTGAGCACATTAGAATATGTGCCAAGAACAAGAATATGATACCCATTATTCCATTGAGATCAAATAAGGAATTTGATAAATATCTATATAAATTAAGACATTTAGTTAAAAATGCTTTTGCGAGATTAAAACATTTCCGTGCTATTGCAACTCGATTCGATAAACTAGCACGCAATTATAAATCTATGATCCGTATAGCCTGCATATTTATTTGGTGCAAAGCCAAATGAGAACACGCCCTAATAACAATTTTAACTTTGGGTATCACTGGTGGTCTTTATGTATTTTTTTCTTTGAGTCTAAAAAAAAATTCTACGTAATTTAAAAATACAAAGTGCTTTGTTCAAAGGATTATCTCTAATGATGTGTATCTTAGCTTTAAGCATGATATGCAGAGAGTTCTCACCCATTTAATATAATGGCTGCTATGCAGGATAATGATTTAATAGTTATACTTTTTTCCATTAAAAATGTCCAAACATCTTTATAAATATAGGCAAAATATGATTCAGGGTAGTTGTTGTTGTGGTGCTGTTAAATTTGAATTGAATACTGTTCCTGACATGATGGGAACGTGCCATTGTTCACGTTGTCGTAAGCTCGGATCGAGTACGATTCTTTTTGTAAAAAAAGAATCCTTTAATTTGCTTCAAGGTAAAGAGTTTATACAAACATATAAGCCTGAACCACCATTTAGCTATGTACGAACGTTCTGTAAAAAGTGCGGAACTGCTTTGGGTGAAATCGGTTCAGAGAGTGCATCTTTTCCAATACCAGTTAATTGTTTAGACGATGATCCCGTCTTAAGAAATCAGTTCCATGTTTTTGTTTCATCGAAGCCAGCTTGGTATGAAATAGAGGATGCTGCACCTCAGTATCAGGAAAATCCAAACTAATTGATCATTAGAATAACATCAAAAAAAAGCCCAAGATTAACGCTTCTTTAAAAGATGAAAATTCAACTAATCACTATCCATTTAACATAATGTATATTATGCGAAATTAAAATATTAGAAACCATTTAAAGTGTCTGTATTCTCACCAATAAAAATGTCTGGTCTATGATGCGCATCAACATCATGGACTGGATATGAATCGAGATGCTGATCACTATGTCTGACAAGGAAATACAACGTCTTACAGTCCTGCAAGATGTTCGAGATCAACTTATTACACAAGTCCGTGCTGCTGAAATTCTGAATCTTTCAACCCGTCAAATTACCCGGTTATTGCACAAGCTCAAGCAAGACGATGTTTCAGGCCTGACACATGCAAGTCGTGGTCAACCTGGCCATCCTCGCCATGATGAAGCCGTAAAATCTGAATGCCTTTCCATTATTTCTGAACATCTGCTGGGCTTTGGCCCAACCTTGGCTCGTGAGAAGCTCAGCAGCATATTTGGTCTGAATATTCCTGTGGAAACAGTTCGTCGCTGGATGACTGCCAATGAGCTCTGGATTCCGCGATCCAAGCGTCTGAAACGTCCATATCAGCCTCGATATAACCGTGATTGCTTCGGTGAACTGATCCAGATCGATGGTTCATATCATGACTGGTTTGAAGGACGTGCAGCCAAATGCTGTTTGCTGGTTTATATCGATGACGCGACTGGAAAGCTGTTGCATCTGCGCTTTTGTGAGGCTGAAACCACCTTTGACTATATGCTTTCGACCAGAGCCTACATTGAGCAATATGGCAAGCCGCTGGCCTTTTATAGCGACAAACATTCGGTATTCAGAGTGAACCAGAAATCCAGTCAGGACAGCCAGATCACGCAATTTGGCCGGATTCTGAATGAGTTAAACATTGATATTATCTTTGCCAACTCACCACAGGCCAAAGGTCGTGTGGAACGTGCTAACAGGACGCTGCAGGACCGTCTGATCAAGGAGATGCGCCTGGAAGGTATCTGCTCGATTTCCGAAGCAAATGCGTGGCTGCCCTGCTTTATTGAGCAGTTCAATCAGAAGTTTGCCAAATGTGCGAGAAACTCAAAGAAATGGCACTGTGGCCATCATGCATGAAGGACGGAAGATCAACTATAGCGTCTTCAATAAACTGGCTGGACTACAGCAGAAAATCAGAGGCTAACCGGTAAGTATCTTGAATTTCTAGAATACCCGGATGGTACTGTGGCCCTCATGCATGAAGGCCGGAAGATCAATTACAGTATCTTCGATAAGTTAAGTCAGCTCAACCAGCGCGAGATTGTTGAGAATAAACGGTTGGGTGCTGTTCTCAATCATATTCAACAACAGCATGAAGAACTGGAACAACAAAACAAACGCAATCGTTCTCAAAAGATGCCAAGCAGACGTGCACAGAAAACAGCAATTCAACAACGAAATCTGAATCCTGTGCTTGAATTGGAAATGTCGGTATAGGACATTTCTATTTGGTTTATCGCATAGACATTTTAATTGGTGAATAACAATCGAATTTCGTATAAGCACAATTATGTTAAATATTGTGAGATTAGACTCAAGAAAGGAAATGCTAGAGGTTGCGAATTTGTGAAATTTCCTCTGGTGAAATTCCTAGTGACTCTAAAAATTTCTGATGCTCTTCAGGCTCCATTTCTTCAAATTTTTGATGCCACTTCATCATATCTTCTTTTGATAAACCAGCCGCAGTCATAATTTCTACCCATTTCGCTTTATTCATGAACTTTTCCTTTAATAAAATTGATTTTTTTAACAACTCAATGATGGCTTTTTGCTGAACCCTTAAGTTATTAATCTCTTTCTCCAATGTCCTAAAATGATTTTCCAAGATTTGACCTTGGGATATGCTACACGGTTCTAAAAGCAAGCAGATATCTGAAATTGATAGTCCGTAAGCGCGATAAGAGACTATACTTTTCAGTCGTTCGATTTCACTTTCACCGTACCATCTGTAACCATTTTCAGCTATAAATCTGGGTTTTAATAAACCCTGTTTCTCATAATAAAGAACGGTGCTTCTCGATAAATTGAGACTTTTAGCTAAGCGGGATACAGTAAGCATATTTTTTGTCATTCGTTCATTGTTCAATGAAGGTAAACCCTTTACTTATAGACAGGTCAATCCGGAAAAATGATTTATTTCACAAATTAAGGATACCCAAAGCACAGTCATTTCTATTTTAGGCTGACAGCTCATTATCGCTCCTCAGTTATCGATGAAATAAAATATGTAACTGATTTCAATCCGCTATAAAATAAAATTTTGATTAATTTTAGGAAATGCACATGGTCTGGCTTATTGCTAAGTATGCGCTCACAGCTGGGATGGTGATACTTATTTCAGAAGTGGCCAAACGTAGTGACCGTTTAGGCGGGTTGATCGCAGCCTTACCCATTGTAACGGTACTGGTGCTGATATGGATGAAACTTGAGCATCAAGATCCACAGAAAATTTCAAATCATGCTTGGTACACTTTTTGGTATGCGGTGCCGACCTTACCGATGTTTTTAGCATTTCCCCTGCTGTATCA
Source organism: Acinetobacter sp. SM34 (assembly GCF_022012365.1). NCBI lineage: Bacteria > Pseudomonadati > Pseudomonadota > Gammaproteobacteria > Moraxellales > Moraxellaceae > Acinetobacter > Acinetobacter sp. SM34. The sequence continues at coordinate 67,690 of NZ_JAKLTP010000017.1, forward strand.
GCGTTATGGATTTTGGCCAGCTCTAGCCCTTTGTTGTGTAATGACCTTGGTTATTTTCCTGGCATGGGCCGCTATCTTGCACCATTTCGGTATTGATTTAATGTAAAGAATGAAACGATTACTCAGATTGAATCAGGATGAATCCTTTTTACGGAAATGTTCATTGCGCTAAAACCCACAACATTGCCTACGAAAAGGTAAAAAAATTAAATCAATTAAATGAGGCCGTGCTGATTTAAAAAAATCTAATATTGAACATTTTTTAATTTATGAAAGAGACCTATTATCTGAATCTTAATTTGATTGCCAGTGAACGAAATACCAATGATATCAAGCCTGAATATGGATGCAGTACTGGATTGATGGGTATTTAAAGCAAGTTATTCAAAATGGTAAGAATAGGGATGGATAGGGATTATATTCGCTATTGTCTCGCTCAATTAAGGTTTCGTCATCCTATATTGACTATAATCATGTGGATAACAGCAAGAGAGTTTATTGTGCGCCATTCTTATCATATCGAAAAACATTATATTGAACGTGCTGGATGGTTACGTGCAGCGGTGCTGGGGGCAAATGACGGGATTATTTCAGTCACCAGTCTCGTGGTCGGAATTGCAGCCAGTGGCGCATCTACCCATACCCTACTGGTGACCTGTATTGCCGGATTGATCTCTGGGGCTGCATCAATGGCTGCGGGTGAATATATTTCGGTTAAATCTCAGCAAGACATTGAACAGAATGATCTGGAGATGGAACAACGTGAACTGCAACTCCATCCCGAACATGAATTGAATGAGTTAAAAAATATTTATATACAACGCGGATTACAACCCACTTTAGCTGAAGAAGTCGCCCGCCAGCTGACCGCACATAATGCTTTAGATGCCCATGCTCGTGATGAAATTGGTATTTTAGATCATACCTCTGCCCAGCCCTTTCGCGCTGCATTTTCTTCAGCCACTGCATTTACAATCGGTTCACTCTTTCCTTTAATTTCCATTATGCTGCTGCCTGACCAATACTTAGAGAAAGGCGTCATGCTGATTGGGGTATTAAGTCTTGGCGTTATGGGTGCACTGGCCAGTTATGTGGGCGGAGTCAGTATCTGGAGAGGCTCAATTCGGGTGATGCTTTGGGGCATTATCGCGATGTTATTCAGCTCCTGGATCGGATCATTATTTAATGTGAGCGTGGCATAAGAGCGCTTTTTATATGTTCCGCACTCTCTCCATGATGAATTTGACATCCTCACCGCCCTTTAAGGACGGTGATTCCTACTGCTAGATTATGCCCAAGCATAAGTATGTTCTTAGCACTGTTCAAGTCCATCAGCGATGGATAGAACAATACTCCATAACCCATTAATAAAGGCTTATCTCTTTTAAAATATCGCCTTCACTACAGCATATATGATTATGCAGTAGCATAATGAATCTACTTGCGATTATGCTCTGAGGACATCACGCTTTTTTTGACTGGATAAACCGTTAAGTGAATAATAATGATTGATAAAAATATCCCGCTCACCGATTTACACCGCCACCTAGATGGCAATATCCGTCCGCAAACCATTTTAGAACTGGGGCAGCAATTTCAGATTCAACTACCTGCCAACACCCTGCCCGAACTACTGCCGCATGTTCAGGTCATGAACAATCAGCCCGACCTGCTGAGTTTCTTAAACAAACTGGATTGGGGCGTGAAAGTCTTGGGTGATTTGGAAGCCTGCCGCCGTGTCGCATGGGAAAATATGCAAGATGCAGCACAGCAAGGTTTGGACTATGTCGAACTGCGCTTTTCACCCTTTTATATGGCGATGAGCCATCAACTTCCACTGGCTGGCGTAGTCGAAGCCGTGATTGATGGCGTTCAGCAAGGCAGCCGTGACTTTGATCTTCCTGCTAAGCTCATCGGTATTATGAGTCGTACCTTTGGGCAAGCTCACTGTCAGCAAGAACTGGATGCATTACTGACTCATCGTGACCAGATTACCGCACTAGATTTGGCAGGTGACGAACTGGGCTTTCCAGGGGAACTGTTTATTGATCATTTCAAGCAAGCTCGTGATGCAGGCTGGCACATCAGTATCCATGCAGGCGAAGCCGCAGGTGCAAGCAGTATTTGGCAAGCGATTCAAACCCTCGGTGCAACCCGTATCGGTCATGGGGTGAAAGCTGTGGAAGATGCAAAATTACTGGATTATTTAGTTGAACATCAGATCGGGATTGAGTCCTGCATTACCTCAAATCTGCAAACCAGTACCATTGCCGATATTGCTCAACATCCGCTTAAAACCTTTCTTGAACATGGCATTTTAGCTACGATTAACAGTGACGACCCTGCGGTTGAAGGCATTGATATTCAACATGAATATTTACACGCAGCAGCACAGGCAGGCTTGTCCGAAACACAAATCCGACAAGCGCAGCAAAACGGTTTGAGCATCGCCTTTTTATCCGCTCAGGAAAAACAGCAGCTTCAAGAGAAAGTATCGCAGCGTAACGCCTTTTCAGGAATCTATTAACCACGTACTCTACTTTAATCACTACGTGTGCTTTGCATCCATTAACTCATTCACTTTATTGCGATAATGACGAGCGATACAAAGACTGATCAAACCACCAATCACCGCCATGTGTTCAAAGGCAAAATACATGGAGATTGTGGCTTGTGGAGCTGACATGGTCCAGAAATTGTGAACAATTAGGATTGTGAGCAATAAGAATACCGAAAGAGCACCTGCACCTAACCACAGGTACTTTTGAAATAAGATACAGTAAGAACCAAATAACAGAACGATTGCTGAAGCATAGTTAAACAACCAGGCAGGTTCCAAACCAGCTGCACGCATTTCCTGGAAGCTATTTTCAGTATCGAGAACTTTAGCGAGTCCAGAACTTAAAAATAAAAAGGCCAGGCAGCAGCGAGCAATCAGCCATAACCAACAACTCTCTAGCATATTTTTGACAAAAACCGGCATGACAACCTCATCACTATATTAAAAACAACTAGATATCATTTAAAAATCAATTCAATGTAGCGATTCTAAAACCTCAAGTTAAATAAAAAATATAATTGATTAGAATTTGATGACTTGGAATAAGCTAATTGGATAATCATTTGCTGCATGATTCAGAGGAAGACCAAAAACTTTCTTCCCAATAGCTGAGTATTGGTGAACTCGCTGATAGAAGTGGTGTGAGCGTTTCTGCTCTACGTTTTTATGAAGAGAAAGGTTTCATATCGAGCATGCGCTCAAATGGAAACCAACGACGTTATCAGCGTGCCATGCTGCGCAGGGTCGCCATCATTAAAGTGGCTCAAGTCGTTGGGATCAGCTTGCAACAACTGAAAGATCATTTCTCTATATTGCCGGAGAACAAAATTGCCAATAAGCAAGACTGGCAAGCGTTATCGGAAACATGGAAAGAGCAGTTAGATGAAAAAATTATGTATTTGCTCCAGCTCAGGTCCCAGTTAGATAAATGTATTGGTTTCGGTTGCCTGTCTTTAGATCAATGTCCTTTACGTAATCCAAATGATCAATTCGCTGACCAATCTGTGATGAATCCTTATGAAAATGATTTGATTGATTTACTCAACAAGCAGTTGGTAGAACTGGAGCAACTCGATTTAAATGCTCTAGAGCTGGCTGAAACACATCATCAATAGAGCACTTATGACCTAAAGAATAGGGATCCTGTTCTTTAGGTCATAAGTGCTCTATTGATGATCATGAAGAAAAAATTATTTACCGGTTCAAAAATTAAGATTTCTCTTTTAGAATCTGTGCGAATTTCTTTACTTTTTCTAATGTCGCATCCACACCTTGCTTAAAGAAAGTATCAACCAGTGCTGAGCCGATCACAACCAGATCAACTTTCTTGGCCAAAGCTTTCATATGACTTTCATTTTTAATCCCAAAGCCAATGGCGATCGGGACATTAAAAATGGGTTTGATTTCAGCGATCTTTTTTTCAAGATTGGGTAGATTAAAATTGCCTCCGGTGAGGCCATTTTCCGCAACATGATATAAAAATCCTGTCGCACTTACTGAGATTTGTTCCAATCGCTCAACAGGAGTAGTGGGTGCAGTCATTGCGATTAAATGCATATTTTTTTCAGTTAATCGCAGTTTAAATTGTTCCCGATATTCATAGGGCGCATCCAGAATCATGATCCCATCAATCAGATTTTCGGTATCCTCAACCAGTTTCTCGAAACCATATTGCATGATCGGATTTAAATAGGTCATAAAAATAATCGGAGTTGTGTCATCCTGTAGACGGACTGCTTTAACCAACTCAATTGTCTGATGTACGGTTTGTCCAGCACTGAGCGCCCTGAGATGGGCTGCTTGGATGGTCTCTCCATCTGCAACAGGATCAGAAAATGGAATGCCAACTTCGATGATATCAGCTCCGGCTTGTCCTAATTGACTAAACAGACGACAACTTTCATTAAAGTCAGGATCTCCAGCCGTAAAATAACAGACCAGACCGCTTCTATGTTCCTGTTTTAATTGCGCTAGTTTTTGATCTAAGCGGTTCATGCGGTTGCTCCTGCAAGATATTTTTTGACTGTGTCTAAGTCTTTGTCACCTCGACCACTTAAATTGACGATCATGGTCTGCTCCGGCTGCATTTCTTTTGCGAGCTTGATGGCATATGCGATGGCATGAGAACTTTCCAATGCCGGGATAATGCCTTCCTGCTGACTCAACAACTGGAAGGCCTGCACGGCCTCTTCATCATTGACCGCTGCATAAGTCACGCGACCTGTTTCAAACAGAATGCCATGCTCTGGACCAACCCCAGGATAATCCAGTCCTGCAGAGATAGAATGTCCTTCTAAAATTTGTCCATCTGAATCTTGTAGTAAGTAAGTCAAATTACCATGCAGGACACCGACTCGACCTTTTGAAATCGAGGCAGCATGCTCACTACTATCTGTCCCTTTTCCACCGGCTTCAATCCCAAACATTTTGACATTAGTATCTTGTAGAAAGGAATGCATGAGTCCTAATGCGTTTGATCCACCACCTACACAGGCAACCAAAGCATCAGGGAGTTTATTCTCTTTGAGGAGGATTTGATTTCTCGCTTCTATACCAATAATTTTTTGGAACTCTCTCACGATGGTTGGATAAGGATGGGGACCTGCACCTGTTCCCAACAGGTAGTAAGTCGTGTCTACGTTACTGATCCAATCACGCAAAGCTTCATTCATGGCATCTTTCAAGGTTCCACGGCCTTTTTTTACGCCTTTGAGTTCAGCACCCAGTAATTTCATGCGGTCAACATTGGGCTGCTGACGCTGAATATCAGTTTCACCCATATAAATCGTGCACTTCATCTTAAACAGCGCACAGACCGTTGCTGTGGCAACGCCATGTTGTCCAGCACCCGTTTCTGCAATAATTCTGGTTTTACCCATGAATTTAGCCAGCAAGATTTGTCCCACGCAGTTATTAATCTTGTGGGCACCGGTATGGTTCAAATCCTCTCGCTTGAGATATATTTTGGCTCCCCCTGCATACGCTGTTAGATTTTTTGCATAAAACAGAGGGCTAGGACGACCTACGAAGTCCGTCAAAATTTGTCGATAGTCAGTCCAAAATTCAGGTTGATGCCGGATGATATTAAATGCGTGTTCTAAATTTTGTAGGGCAGGCATCAGGCTCTCTGTCATATAGCAGCCGCCAAATTTCCCAAAAAAACCATATTTATCAGGACCCTGACCGGTATAAGGAGTTGTCATTCCATCTCTCTCCAAGCATAAAAATTTACTGAATCTTAAAATATTTCCATTTTTCTTATAATTGATATATTTTTAGCTCATGATGTTAGAAAAATTTACAGCATGAAACGTAGAACCTTACCACCCTTAAATTCTCTGAAAGCATTTGAAGCAGTCGCGCGACATAAAAGTTTCAGCTTGGCTGCAGAAGAATTATGTGTAACTCATAGTGCGGTTAGCCATCAAATCAAACAGTTGGAAGAGTGGTTGAATAAAAAACTCTTTATCCGGCATTCATCAATGATCTCTCTCACCAGAGAGGCAGAAGACTTATCCCTTCTTTGTACTCATTTTTTCAATGAGTTAGAACAATGTGTCTTTGAGTTAAGTAACAAAACTTCAGAAATGGAAATTGTGATCGGAGCATCTCATAGTTTTATGGCGAATTGGCTGATTCCACGCTTAGAGGAACTCGAAATCGTTTATCCCAATATCCATATTAAATTAATGACCTGTAACGACTTAAAGCTACTGGAAAAAGAACAAATTGATATTTTTATCAATAGCTTAAGTTTAGATCAGATGCTACCTGACTCTTTGGATAAATACCTTTTATTTCCGGATCACATGGGGCCTGTTTGTAATGGTGAAACCTATCATTTGAATACAATCAATGATCTCTTGAAGTACCCATTACTGCATACCCATTCTAATAAGAATGCCTGGCCTATCTGGTTTGAACGATCCAATCTGAACGTTCAGACTAAATGGAATGATCGCTATTTTGATCGTCTCAATTTAATGATAGAGGCTGCTGTTTCCGGATTGGGGATTGCGATAGCGCCTCAAATTTTAGTAGAAAAAGAAATCTTGAATGGAAGGATTATTGCGCCTTTTGGGTTCATAGAATGCGACTATAACTTCTACGCGATAGTAAGAAAAAATAGTGCGAACAGTGATGTTATGAATATTGTGAATTGGTTACAGAATGAGATCAGATGAGATCTTTAGAGATTAGCTACGATTAGGGAGATTTCATTACTGTAGGATGGATTTAAGTGCCATTTAATATAATGGTGAT
>NZ_JAKLTP010000018.1:0-66592 GCF_022012365.1 Acinetobacter sp. SM34
GTACAAATGATTGATGCAATACTCGGTACAGATCGCCTTTTAAATGGCTTATTGAATCTGGCCTTATTGCTACCGAGCTTAGCTGTCGGTGCCCGTCGTCTACATGACACAAATCGTTCTGGTTGGTGGCAACTTCTTGTTCTGACTGTTATTGGCATTATTCCCCTTATCATCTGGTGGGCAACCGATACCAAGGCTGAAAGCAATCAATGGGGTCAGCCAGCTCGACAAATTTAAATCTTAGAATCAAAAAAAAGGGCGTTGATCGCCCTTTTTCATTTATCTCGACTTAACCATATTTTCGGGCAAAATCTTCATCTGAGGTACATAAGTAAATAATGAACTCAATGAAAGCCACAATCGCAGGGATAAAGGTCCAGAAGAAAATCAGATAAACAATGCCCCAGCCAACTTGCCCTAAATAAAACTTATGTACACCGAAGCCACCGAGAAAAAAGGCTAAAATTGCAGCCACAATCCTGTTTTTCTCACCCAATTGAGTCGCAAATGCTGGAGCTGAACTCAGCACATAAATGTCGTTGGCCTGACCTGTTCCATCCACGGTAAAATCAACTTTCTGACCTCTAGCAGGTGGAACTTGTCCACGCCAGCTTGCTCCAGAAAAGTTATAGCGGTTCTGGTCATCGCCACTAATCACACCAGAATTACTTTGAATAGAAAAATCCAATATCTGACCTTTCATAAATACCCTTATTTTTCTTTACATTAGCTTTTAAAGCATACGTTCAATTGCACACATTTAAAATATTTTTAATCACATTTTTCTAGGCGTATCAGCTTTGTTTTTTATTTCCTTCGGCTAATTTTTTAACCAATAAAAAATCTCAGCAGCCGCTTTATAATTTAAAGCGTAAAAATTTGAATCTAAAAATTGCATAACAAGATTTACGTTCACACTCAAATCTACAACAAAAATAGCCAAACCCGACTAAGCTCAAAAAACTTACAATAGATGAGCACAGGAAAGACCAATACAAGAAAATAATGCGCGAAAACGAGCATTAAAAAATCCAGATGCGGCTCAATTGGAGTCACATTGATCACAACCGCATACAATAGCTGTCCCGTGATGGAATAGTCATTGTACAAAAAATTGCAATCACACCCTCTTTATCATTTTCTTGAAAGGTGATGGTTCATGGACATAGCAGCTGAATATCCCCTATTTCAATGTCGTTATCTGCCGCGTTTTTTAATTGGGCTGATCTTTATCCCTGCCATATTTATTGTTTTAGCGCAGCATTCACTCAGTAGCATCAATATGGTTCAGGATTTCAGTAGCCTGATTCAGTATTTATCGCATCAATCCCTGTCGGGCTGGTTAATGGTGATGCTTTTCATCATATTGGCCTGTATAACGATGAACATTAAACTTGTGGTCACTAGCCAAAGCATATCTGTTCAAAGCTTAGGAATAAAGCTCAATAAGCTGGTGCAGCGCGATAGGCTGTTCAAAGCCCAGCTTTATTCTTCGCATGCCTCAAAGTATCGTATGCTAAAGCCTCTCACAGCAGAAGCATTAAGCAAGGCGCAACAGTGGAAAACCTGCAGGATCGGCTTTATTTTAAAGCCTGAATTCCGCAAGCAATATAAAATGGCGCATATCGACCTGAATATGTTGAATGAGGACAACCGACGACAGCTGATCCAGATTTTGGCGCAACACTACTATTTAGACCCTAAATTTTTTTTAGGCAGAGCACAATTTGCCAGACGAAAACTGCAGCACAAATTTTAATAAAAAAGCGCTCTCCGCGCTTTTTATCATTCCCTGTTTAGGCCGGAATACGCAGCACCTGCCCTGGAAAAATGTCATCGGCATTTTTTAGCAAGGGACGGTTGGCTTCAAATATTTTGTTGTATTGATTAACATCTCCATAAAATTCTTTGGAAATTTTAGACAGGGTATCTCCCGATTTGACGGTATAGAATTTACTTTCAGGTGCCGGGGTAGCGACTGTCATCTGATCATCCACCTGGGCGACATGATCGATATTTCCCACCGCCAATACAATTTTTTCACGGTCAGCCTGGCTTTGCACCTGACCTTTAATGGTCGCCAGATCCGTCGTGCCATTATAACTAACAGATAGCCCAGTTACAGGTAGTCTCAATGCCTTGATATGCCCTAGAAGCTTGTTTGCAATTTCCTGTGCAGAGGGTTCAGCTGGAGTGGCAGGCGCAGCCTGTTGTTCTGCGGGTGCTGTATTTTTTTTACCAATACCTTTTACAAAATCAAAAAGACCCATTGTATTTCTCCATCATTATTATTTGTACGATTTAAAAATAGCGCTCTTTTTTTATACCTAAAATCTATTCACAGAAAGGTTGTCTTTGGTCAAGCATCAGTAAAGATTTGTAGGGTCTGTTGACATTTCATAAATGGCTTGCGTTGTCGCAAACATAGAAGAATTGTCAACAGACCCTATTTATAATTTTGATTATTCAATAAAAAAGCCACCTTTCGGTGGCTTTTTTATATTCAGCAGAGCTGAAACAACAATTAACCTAGTTTCTTAGAAACATAGTCAATAGCTGATTGAACAGTTGTGATTTCGTTAGAATCTTCATCAGGGATAGTGATGTCAAAATCATTTTCGAAAGACATAACAAGCTCAACTAAGTCCAAAGAGTCAGCACCTAAGTCATCCATAAAAGATGCTTCGTTTTTGATTTCTTCAGCTTTAAGACCAAGTTGTTCTGCAACCGCTTGTTTGATACGTAGTTCGATATCGCTCACAGGAATTCTCCTCATTGCTTGTGGCGTTTTTAATGCCGTTAGTTTAATTGAATATCTTATTTTTGCAAAGTTTATAGTTGAGCTTAGCTCATGTATAAACCGCCATTTACATGTAAAACAGTACCGGTAATGTAACTTGCCTTCTCGGAAGCCAAGAAACTTACAGCATTTGCGATATCTTGTGGATCACCTAAACGGTTTAACGCCACTTGATCACTCATTTTCTTGCGAATGTCTTCACTGAGTTGTTCAGTCATTTCTGTTGCAATAAAGCCTGGAGCCACGGCATTCACGGTAATTTGGCGGCTTCCCATTTCTTTTGCCAGACTGCGACCAAACGCTTCTATGCCTGCTTTGGCAGCAGAATAGTTGGCCTGTCCTGGATTTGCAAAGTGTGCAACGACAGAACTGATATTAATAATGCGGCCAAAACGTGCCTTGGTCATGCCTTTTAAAACACGCTTAGACAGGCGATATACGGCTTTCAAATGAATATTGAGAATGTCATCCCAATCATCTTCTGACATACGCAGTAACAAATTATCTTTGGTAATACCGGCATTATTCACTAATGCAAGTACAGGGCCATGTTTTTGTTCAATTTCTGTAACCAGAGCATCAATCGCTGCTGCATCACGTACATCAAGAACTTTACCTGCGCCATTTTCAGCAAAACTTGCAGATAACTTTTCTGCGCCTGCTTCTGAAGTGGCTGTACCTACTACAAAATAACCGTCTTGAATCAATTGCTGAGCGATGGCTGCACCAATCCCTCTGCTCGCGCCTGTCACTAATGCGACTTTGCGTTCCTGTGTCATGCAATTTTCCCTTCCGCCACTAAAATGGCGCTTAACGCATCTTCCATACGACTGTTGCTGTCGAGTGGGAATGCTTTTTCGATATTTGGTAAACGCTTCGCAAGGTTAGCCAACACATTCCCCGGACCACATTCAACCACGTACTGCACTCCCTGATCTTGAAGGAACTGCATGGTCTTGGTCCATTGCACAGATTGATACAATTGTGCAGTCAATGCCTGACGTAACCCTGCCACATCTGTCGCGATTTCCGCGTTGACATTTTGTATTACAGGAAGGCTAGGTAGCTCAATGGCAGTATGTTCCAAAGCTTGTGCAAATTTGTCAGCAGCTGGTTTCATCAGTGAACAATGCGATGGCACAGAAACTGGCAAGGCAATGGCTTTACCGCCATTTTCTTTGGCCAAGTCCATGACCGCTTCTACCAAAGTCTTATCACCAGCAATCACCACCTGGCCCTGAGCATTGTAGTTAGCAGCTTCTACTGAACCACGCCCCTGTATATTGACCTGTTCACATAGCTCAAGCACTTTGGCATCTTCCAGCCCCAAAATCGCAGCCATTGCGCCCTGACCTTGCGGTACTGCATCTTGCATAAGTTTGCCACGCAAATTGACCAGCTTAACTGCATCACCCAGTGACATCGCTCCAGCGGCAACCAATGCGCTGTATTCACCCAGAGAGTGTCCTGCAAGATATTTTGGTGCCACCCCACCCAATTCTAACCACACACGCCATAAAGCGATTGATGCTGTCAACAATACAGGTTGGGTAAATTCAGTCTGATTTAAACCTTCGCCGCTTTGTGCAATCTGCCATAGGTCAAAACCCACAGCTGCCGATGCTTCTGCAAAAGTTTCTGTCACGCTACTAAACTGTTCAGCCAATTCTGCGAGCATGCCGACTTTTTGTGAGCCCTGACCCGGAAATACAAATGCTGTTTTCGTTGCTTGAGCGACTTGCTCGAGTTGTTTAGCAGACATAAAAAAATCCTGTAATGAAGTGATATTGTTATTCAACAATCGGTTAAATAACCAACATACACTTATGTAAGCTTATTTACGGAACGGAATTTAACATTTAATTTTTGTTTTGGTAATTGCCAAATACAACAAAAATACAGCACAAAAAAAGGGAGCTTAACGCTCCCATTTTTTCTACTAAGCTTGACGCTTAATACATCATCAATTATTCAGCAGATGCTTTAGCGAATAATTGGCGACCACGGTAGATACCATCTTTAGATACGTGGTGACGACGGTGAGTCTCGCCAGTAGCTTGGTCTACAGTTAATGCATTCTCGGTTAAAGCGTCATGTGAACGGCGCATGTCACGGCGAGAGCGACTTTTACGGTTTTGCTGAACGGCCATGATGGCTCCTTACAAAGATCGAAAAAATGGATCAGAACAAATTCAGTTGTCTTATACTTAACAGTATAACACAAAAATTAGTTAAGTTTACCCTTCAAACTTGCCAAAACACCAAACGGGTTGTCCCGTTTTTCTTCGACAATGTCCTCAGCGGCAGGTTGATGCTTATGCTCACAAACGTCATGCTTAGGAGACAAAGGCACCAACAATAACAATTCATCTTCTATCAGAGAAAGTAAATCAGCCGTCGCAGGCGCATCATAGCTACCTTTTGTCGTTGCTTCACTTTCACCTAAGACGATGAAATCAGCATCCTCATCCAAGCGCTCTATCAGTGATTCATCATCCACAAGCGCTAAATGAAAGTCTGAAACGAGAGAGATTTCAACGGGATTCAGACAACGCTGACATTCCATTGGCACTTTCGTTTCAACATGACCATCTAACCATACGACACGATGATACGCATCCATTGATAGCTTACAGTCTATGTTGATCAATTGGTTATCAATTGATCCAACAGCTTCACGGGAAATTCGAACAAAGCGAGACAATGGCAGTGTACCTGACCATGTAAAGCCTTGTTCAGCCCATTTAAACGGCTCAATCTGTGCCGGAAAGGTATTTGCTGACATAATTAAGGCGGCAATTCTACAAATTCATCGGTACTCTGTCAAAGATTAAGATACAATTTTGTACTTATTTAGACAGATCAATTGGGTAATACAAGTCATGCATCAGTTGCAGCCGCAACCTGAAGTCACCACTTCATTACAGTTAACTACTTATTCAACCTCAAGTTCTGCTGTTTATATCGACCCTGTGCAACTCTCACCTTGGGCCAGTTTGCAAACAGAAGTTCAACAAGTAGATTGGCTTATACTACACTTTAATCACTGGTTTTCCCACTTAAATGTGAGTTTAGTCAAAGGCGATTTTGAACCTGAATATTTTCCGGCAACTGCAGATGCCCCTGCCCGCATTCAATTTGCCCATGGCTTCTTTAATAGTGCCTTACATGAAATCAGCCACTGGAGCATTGCCGGAGAGCAAAGACGTTTATTGCCAGATTTAGGCTATTGGTATGCCCCAGATGGACGCAGTGCTGAACAGCAAGCGCTGTTTGAACAGGTCGAAATCAAGCCGCAAGCGATTGAATGGATGTTTGCCAAGGCCTTTGGACGAAAGTTTCGCGTGTCTTTAGATAATTTAACTGGTGATAGTGGTAATGGTGCCAGCTTTAAAGACAATGTTTTTGCTCAGGTTCAGCAATATTTTAAAGGTGAGGCCAAGCTTCCACGTGATGCTGCACATTTTATTGTCTGTATCTGTGCCTGTACCCGGGGTGGCAAAACATTACAAAGTGATGAGTTTCAACGTCACATGTTGGATTAAATTACACAAAATCATCACAGCTTGATTGCAAGACTTTGTAAAATCAACAGATAATGTCTAACAACAAGTCGGGGGAGAATAAATATGCTGCATTTAAGAATACATCCTGATAATCCTCAGCCGCGTTTGATCACTCAGGCGGTAGAGCGGATTCGCGCCGGTGATGTGGTGGTTTACCCGACCGATGCCGCTTATGCCATTGGCTGCCAGATCGGAAATAAAAATGCCATGGAGCGGATTGCACAGATTCGTGGCTTAGGGCCGAAACATCAATATGCCATTCTGTGTTGTGATTTATCCGATATTGCTACCTATGCCAAGGTGGACAATGCCATGTATCGGTTGCTTAAAAACAATACCCCCGCTGTCACCACCTTTATATTACCTGCAACCAGTGAAGTCCCTAAGCGACTGATGCATCCTAAAAAGAAAACGATTGGCCTGCGTATTCCAAGCAATCCGATTTGTCGAATGTTATTGAAGGAATTGGACGAACCGCTATTAACCAGTACGCTGATTCTTCCCAATCATACAGAGCCTTTAGATGATCCGTATGATATTGAAATGGAACTAAGCAAACGGATTGATGTATTTGTCGATGGCGGTCTGGGAATTTTAAATACCACCAGTATCGTGGATTTATCCGGTGATCATCCTGAAGTGATCCGTCGCGGTATGGGTGATGTCAGCGCGTTTGAATAAGCACTGTTAAGATTAAATATTAGGGAGTGATCAGGATCAAGGAGTAGCGCTAAAATGGATCTGTTTTATGTGCTGCTCAACTATCATGATTTTGAGGCAAATAGCCGCATTTATGCGGAAATTCCCTGGACACTTGAGTCTAAAGTCAAAATTATTGCGGCAGAGGCTGAGCAAGCCCCTTCCCTGATGATCAATAACACCGCATATGCGTTTTTCTCAGAAATTGCATTGATTCACAAATTATCCAGCCTCTATCAAACTCAGAATCTATGCCTGCAAGACAGTGCGCAACGAATCATCGAATTCATCCTCAAGTTGTCTGAACACACCTCAACAGATCACTCATCGCAATAGCGCAGTAACATTAAAGAAAATCACGCAAGCGCATTTTTTGTTGACCATTCACGTCAAAATTATCGGCTTTTAACCAAGCCAGATAGGCCTTTTCCAATTCAGGCCATTCTTGATCCAGAATGGAAAACCAGGCGGTATTGCGGTTACGGCCTGGCAAATACGGTCTTGACGAAAAGTGCCTTCATGCTGAAAATCAAAACGCAAGGCAGCACGTTTGGATGGCAGGTTCAAGTCATCACACTTCCATTCCACACGGCGAAAGCCCTGCTCAAAACAAGCTTTTAATAATAAATAACTTCTGTCGAAGCTGTGGACTGCTTCATTAAATATGAAAAATAAATATTTCCAATTTCAATAACATGATCTGCAGAACGCTGATTCAGCAAGCCTAGCCATCCCACAAACGTATGATTAACCTCAACCAGATAATGGGTTGAATCTTTAAAACCAAAGCTCTTTTCAAGAGCAGCCCGTAATTCCTCTGCACTTTCAAAACCTGAATAAGGCAAATAAGTCCAACAACTGCGATCTACTTCGCCATGTACACATTGCCAAAGTTGCTGCATCCGATTCGGGTCAAGTATTGCTGAGGACAGCACCTGCAAGGTGGCATGTTTTCCATACAAGCGGTCTGCTAAAAAACTGATGGGGAAAGGATTAGACACCGGAAGTCCAATAAATTGACCATATTCATTTTCTTGTAGTGTTTGATTATTTTTCATGACAATTAGATTTCTTTTTATTGGCTTTAATATTGTCTAAAAATTTTGTTTTATTCTATTCCGGACTTTCTTTAATTTTATTCAGTATATAAGGCTGGAGACATGGCCAGCTTTGTCCATGAAAATTTAAATATTAAATCCAATAGATCGGTCTAAAGAATCAAAATCCTACAAAACCAGTCCATTTCACATAATCAAGCCGCTCAAAAACCTTACTTAATTTCAGGTTTTTTTGTATTTGATCACTTAACTAATTTATTTGAAGTCAAATTTCCATTACACTAGCGCTTACTAAATTACGTGCTTTTTCTTTCGATGCGAGATCGAAGCAAAAGCCTTCTGCATGCCTTTGAAAATTCGCGTGGCCTATAACTGCAATGAATCAACCTATCCATAATCCTATGGAGCCAAGCTCACACATCCGTGTTATGGATGAGTGGCAAGAATCGATTCCAGAGGATTTATATATTCCTCCTGCTGCATTTGAAATTCTGTTAGAGCATTTCGAAGGTCCACTCGACTTCCTGATTTACCTGATTCAAAAAAGCGGTTTTGACTTATTACAGCTCGACATCGCTCCAATTGCCGCACAGTATCTATCTTATATGGATGCCATGAAGTCCTTGAATATTGAGCTGACGGCAGATTATATGGTGATGGCAGCCTTATTGGCCGACCTGAAATCACGACTGCTGTTGCCAAAACCGAGCGCTAGCATCGTCGTTGAAAAAGATCCCAAACAGGAACTGATTGACCGACTGGAAACCTATTTACGCGTGAAACAGGCGGCTGAACGTCTGGGTCAGATGCCGGTTCTGGAACGTGATACCTTTCCAAGCAATGTCAGTCTGGGGCATGTGGTGCAAAGCAATGAAGGCTATGATGTCAGCCAGCTACGCGATGCCCTGTTTTGTGTGTTTAACCGCCCAGAACCGGTGGTTCATCAAATTCAACAAGAACCCGTACTGCTAGAAGAACGCATTGCTTTTATTGAAAGCCGCTTACAGTCAGGTGAAATCCTGCATTTCGAGGCCTTGCTGAAACCGAGTCAAGGACGTATGGGTATGGTGGTCACCTTTATGGCCATTTTAGAGCTTAGCCGCCAACAAAAAGTGAATATTATTGCGACAGGTATTGAAGCGCCACTGGCGATTCAAGGAGTACAAGCATGATAAATGATCAAGCGATACCCCTATCTGTTGCTGATAACCAACATGAAGTTTTGATGCAACTGGAAGCCATTATTTTTGCCAGTGAAACAGCTGTTTCGCTTGCACGTTTGAAAGAAGCCTTCCAAAATCAATATAATAAACAGGAATTGCGTCAGTTGTTACAACAGCTCGCCATGCTACAACATGGCAGATCAATCGAACTGGTAGAAACCGCACAAGGGTTCCGTTTCCAGGTTCGGGCTAAATATCGCAATATCATTACTCAGGTGTGGCCGGAACGACCAACTCGTTTATCGCCTACCCTGCTCGAAACCCTTGCTGTGATTGCTTATCATCAACCAGTAACCCGAGCAGATATTGAACAGATTCGTGGAGTTTCAAACAATAGTCAGATCCTTCGATCATTGTTTGACTGGAACTGGATTAAAGAGTCCGGTTTTAGAGAACTTCCGGGAAGACCCGCGTTGTTAGTTACAACGCCACAATTTTTAAATGCTTTTGGCCTGTCTTCACTGGGTCAATTGCCTCCCCTGCAGGATGCCAAGGAAGCTTTTATGGCGCTCGATGCTCACGCACCGAAGTCATAGATAGGTGAACTGTTGATGATAATTTCTAAGGTTATGCTGTCATGAGTGAAAAATTACAAAAGGTGCTTGCACGCGTAGGTTTGGGTTCTCGCCGTTATATGGAAGAAGTCATTGCTGCTGGTCGTGTGAGTATCAATGGACGCGTTGCCCAAGTGGGTGAACGCATTGAACCGGGTGATGAGCTTCGCATCGATGGTCGTAAAGTCCAATTTCAGATTGAAGATGAAATTCGTCGTCGTGTTCTGATTTACTACAAACCAGAAGGTGAAATTTGCTCACGCAATGATCCTGAACAACGTCCAACCGTATTCGAGCAACTGCCTGCGATTGCTAATGATCGCTGGGTCATGGTCGGCCGTCTGGATATTAACTCAACTGGTCTTTTACTGTTCACGAATGATGGTGAATTGGCCAACCGCCTCATGCACCCATCAAACGAAATTGAACGTGAATATGCTGTTCGTGTGATGGGTGAAGTAACGCCACAAATCAAAAACAACATGCTTAAGGGTGTCGTTTTAGATGATGGTCCGGCAAAATTTGAATCATTCACTGAAATTGGTGGTGACGGGATTAACCGTTGGTATCAGGTGGTGGTTAAAGAAGGTCGTAACCGCGAAGTGCGTCGTATTTTCGAATCACAAGGTTTAAAAGTCAGCCGCCTGCTTCGTACCCGTTATGGTACTGTCATTCTACCGCGCGAACTTCGTACCGGTCGCTGGATGGAGCTCGATAAAAACGATATCGATAACTTAACCAAAGCTGTTGAGTTAAAACCGCGTCAAGGCACAGGCTTGTTTGGTATGGCAAAACGTCGTACTGAGCGCATGCAAGATAAACCAATGGCGGCACGTCGTGGCGGTTATTTACGTCAGCAACGCCGTGACACCGAAGAGGGTGAAAATCAAAACCCAATGGCCTATGCACAGCGTGATCGCCGTGAAAACCAGAATGGTCATGCGCAACGTCGTCAAGAGAGCACCCAAACCGGTAATGCTCAACGCGAACGTCGTGACAGCAATAGCAATGGTTTTGGCCAACGCGGTGAGCGTCGCCAAGACAGCAACCAAAACACTTATGCTCAGCGTGAATCACGTCAAGGCAACAGTAATAGCTATACACAGCGTGAAAACCGTCCTGAAAACTTTGGCAATCAAGGTACTTATGGCCAACGCGAACGTCGTGATAAAAATGCGCCACGTAAACCATTTGGCAACAAAAGCTTTAAAAAGTTTTAATTTTTAAAGCTTTTCCTTGCAAATAAAAAGCCACTCTATTGAGTGGCTTTTTTATACCCTTTTTTAGGGGAGAATTAGAATAAAACAGGAATATCAATCCACTGTGCCTTGGGAAAATGTTTCACCAAATACGCTTTTAAATACTCAGATGTATCTTTAGAAATCAATGCATCTTGCGATTCATCATTTAAGTTATAAGCCAGGGCAAACAGTTCCAGACCACGACTTTTTAAAGCTTCTAAGCTCAGCAAAGTATGATTAATACTGCCTAAACGACCTGAACTGACCAAAATTACCGGGAATTTCTTTTCTGCCACATAATCAATGGTCAGTAATGTTGTGGTTAAAGGCACCATCAAGCCACCAGCACCTTCCAGCAAAACCACCTCATATTTATTCGCCAATTGCTGAGTTGCATCTGCAATTTTCTGAAAATCAATTTCGCGACCATCAATTTTGGTCGCCAAATGCGGCGAAGCCGGATAAGTAAAAATTTCCGGCATGGTCAATTTAGTTTCATCTTCCGGAAACCAGCCCATTTTCATAATTTCACGATGCTGTTCGATATCTTCAGAAATATCGGTATTGCCGGTTTGCACCAGCTTTTGGGTAATGGTTTTTTTGCCCTGCTGATTCCATAACTTGGCCAAGTAGCCTGTGGTATAAGTCTTGCCAATTCCGGTATCAATCCCACTGATAAAATAAACATCTGCTGTCATGCTGTGCTCCGAGCAATGCAATAAATAGGATGGTAACTGAGCTGGTATTGTCGTTGTCCCATCTGATCAAGTTGTGAAAATTGCTGATAGCCCTGATAAAACTGCTGTAAAGACTGTTTGCTCCAGCGATGCTGCGAAGCGGTTGCAGTGACCCCGGTAGCCTTTAAATGTTGCAGTACAGCTTTAGGATGGGAAAAGCTCAGCATTTCCAGGTTTTCGGAAAGATGCAGGATTTCAAAACTCTGCTTAAGCAGCTTGTTCTGAATCTCATCAAGAGTCAGATAATTCAGTCCTTGCCCAGTCAGTGCCTTAATTTCTCGTAAATTCTGCTGACCGAAAGTGGAAAAACACAAATAGCCATTTTCGATAAGCGCCGCTGCACTTTTTTTAAAGATCGAATCAATATCACCCACCCATTGCAAAGCCGAACTGGAAGTAATCAGGTCAAGGGATTGCGGAAAATCCAGTTGCTCAATATCGCTAATCCACCATTTTAGTTTCGGATCATTTTGAAAATGCTGCTGAACTTCAGGATACAGGTCATTTAAAAACAGTTGTTGGATTGCAAAATGCTGCATCAGCAAGTGACTTAAATTGCCTGATCCACAACCGATTTCAAACACACGGTCTAAACTGTTTTTGGATATGTATTCTTGCATCAACCCAATTAAATGCTGGCAAATCTGTTTTTGCACCACCGCATGTTGAGCATAACTTTGCCCGGCCTTGGCAAAACGCTGTGAAATTTGGGATTTATCAATATTCACGGCTAGAACTCACAATAATGCCACCAATTGTTCAAGATCGGTCTGATTGACTTGTGAAGTCAGTGAAATACGCAATCTGGAACTGTGTTTTGGCACTGTGGGCGGACGTACCGGCATAATATAAAAACCGGCCTGTTGTAGCTGCTTGGCCTTTTCCACCGTGCTTTGCGACTCACCAATAATTACCGGCACAATATGTGAAGTAGATGGGCAATCAAAGCCTTTGGCCTGTACCGACTGTTGCAGATTTTGGCTGATCTGTTGCAGATGCTGGCGTTGTTGCTGTAAGTCCAAAACTTTCTGGAAAATAAAATTGCTCCAGGCCATACACATGGGTGGCTGTGCAGTACTAAAAATCAGTGGACGCATGCTATTAATCAGATATTCACGGATAATGGGATGACAGATCAGATATCCTCCGACCGAAGCCATTGCCTTACCAAAAGTTCCGACCAGCAGGTCAATATTATCAATCACGCCATATTGTTCAGCACAACCCAGCCCCTGATCACCGCGTACCCCAATCGCATGTGCTTCATCGACATACAGCATGACTTTAGAAAATTGCTGTTTGATGCGCACCAGTTCAGCCAGATCGGTTTCATCACCATCCATGCTAAAAATGGATTCAGTCACTACAATGATGCGATCAAAAGCCTCATCTGCGTGGTATTGCTGTAAAAGCTGTTGCAGATGCTTCAGGTCATTATGTCGATAACGTACATATTTGGCGGTAGATAAACGAATACCGTCAATCATGCTGGCATGCACCAGTTTATCGGCAAGAATCAGGGTTTTACTGTCACTAAGCGCAGGTAAAATACCGATATTCATGTGATAACCACTGTTAAATAACAGCGCAGCGCGACCATGAAAAGCCTGACTTAAGCTGGCTTCCAGCTGTTCATATTCAGCAAAGTTACCGGTCAGCAAACGTGAAGAAGATGAACTCATTCTGCGCAGCTCATTTGGCGTTTCATCAAAAAATTGTTCACGTAAACTCAAGTCAGAGGCCAAACCCAAATAATCATTGGATGAGAGATTAAGCATCTTATGACCCTGGATTTCAATCATTCGGCCTTGCTGAACATTGGAAGTAAATTGCCGTAAATTGCCCTGCTGTTTTAATTCATCCAGCTTCGTCGCATAGCTCTCCAACAGGCTCATGCCATTTCCTCCTGCATCTGTTTTACGACTTCGACCAGTTGTTGCAACAAGGTATTGAGTTCTACTTCAGTAATGACATAAGGCGGCATTACGTAGACCAGTTTGCCAAAGGGACGAATCCAGATGCCGCGTTGCACAAACTGCTGTTGCAGGGTTTTCATATCGACATTAAATTTCAGTTCAACCACGCCAATCGCCCCCAGCACCCGTACATTCTGCACATAATCGAGCTGTGCCAACGGTTGCAGCTGTTGCTGTAACTGTTTTTCGATGCGTTGAATATTGCTTTGCCAATCTTGTGCCAATAAAACTTCGGTACTTTTTAGCGCTACAGCACATGCCAGTGGATTGGCCATAAAGGTTGGGCCATGCATAAACACACCCGCCTCACCCTGACTGATGGTTTCTGCCACATGTTTACTGGTTAAGGTAGCCGAAAGCGTCATATAACCACCAGTCAAGCCCTTGCCTATGCACATGATATCTGGCTCAACCCCGGCATGTTCCCAGGCAAACAGTTTGCCGGTACGGCCAAAACCGGTGGCAATTTCATCAAAAATCAGCAGCACATTATATTTTTCACACAGCAATTTGGCCTGACGCAAATATTCAGGATGATAAAAATGCATGCCTCCGGCACCCTGCACAATCGGCTCCAGAATTAAAGCGGCAATGCTTTGATAATGTTCAGCTAAAGTTTTTTCCAGTTCAGCAATATCATCTTGATTCCATTCATCATAAAAACCGACTTGCGGTGCAGCAACAAAGAAACGGTTGGGTAAACTGGAGCCAAAAATTTGATGCATGCCTGTGACCGGATCGCAAACTGACATGGCATTCCAGGTATCGCCGTGATAGCCAGACCGCGGCGTGACAAAATTGGTTTTCTGACTTTGGCCTTGTGCAGTCCAAAACTGCACCGCCATTTTTAACGCCACTTCTACCGCGACCGATCCAGAGTCCGCATAGAAAATTTTGTCCAGACTGGGCGGCGTTATTTTTAATAAAAGTCTGCCGAGTTGAATCGCGGGATCATGAGTTAATCCACCAAACATAATATGCGACATGCTTTGCAGCTGATCGGTTATTGCCTTGTTCAGTTCAGGATGGTTATAACCATGAATAGCACACCACCAGGAAGACATGCCATCAATCAATTGCTGTCCATCTTCCAGCTCAATGATTGCTCCATAAGCCTGCTTAACCTTAAAGGTCGGCAATGGATCAGTCATGGAGGTATAAGGATGCCAGATATGCGCAAGATCAAAGTCCAGATCGGTTAACTCGGTCATCCATCACTCCATGCAGATGCTTGAAATCAATTTTTCATGATCTTAAACCTGACGAAAATAAAAAGAAATTGCGAGATAAACCAGTTATCCGTTTATTTGTTCTATTTTCTTTAAAAAATGACAGATTTTGCCAGTTATTATTTCAGCTTCAAACAAAGGAAAACCATGAGAGCCACTCATCAGCTCAGACTCTAAAAACTTTGCATTGAATTCTTGAAAATTTCTTTGAACTTTGTAACTAACTAAAAAATCCTGTTTTGCAAAGACATGCAATTGAGCACCTGAATAGTTTTTCAAGATATCTACATTATTTAACTGTTCAAGACACAATAGACCCTGTTTTAATAGGTCAATAGACTGGGGCTGAATCAAACTTTGTAAAGTGATGAAGTCAGCTTTGGTGGTTGCTGTGCCCTGACACACCATATAGCCAAATTTTTTTAAGGTTGAAATGGCATCCTGCTCAAATGACTGTTTGAACTGCTGAAATGTCGGCTGATCCATTGCCATAGGCCATGTATCATTTGCTACGAAACAGGGATTAGAACCCAAAGTAATCAATACTTTTTCCAGCCCATGCTGCTTTTGAATCTGATCGACCAGAACCGTTGCCAGCTGACCACCCAATGACCAGCCAGCAATTACATCAAACTGGCGGGCCAGTTCGGTTTGCTGCACTAACACCTGCTCATCCAGAGCATTGAAGATATTCCACAGTTCAACCTGATACCCTTGCTGTTCTAAAGCCTGCTTTAAAGGATTGAGCAGTTTGCTGCCACCGCCCCAGCCTGTGATGAGTAAAATACGTTGCTGCAATGTTGACCTTTAAACTTATGCTCTGATTGACTGCAGTATATAAAATTTTATTGCTTTTAAACTGCACCAAATCCACCAAAAAATGATGTACGTCTAATGAAGATTATTTTGTTAGTATTTAAGCATTCTTCCAACAACAAAATATTATGAAAGCTTCTAAAATATGCAAAGCTGGATTGCTGTGGATCAGCTGTATGACTGTATTTTCTCAGTCGGGTTATGCTGAAAACTCCATTTTTTCTAAATCAGAACAGGCCCAAAAACAGTGGGTCGGAAAATCTGCTCCGGCGTTTAAATTGCAGGATCAAAATGGTCAATGGCATTCCTTGAACCAGCACAAAGGCAAATGGGTGGTGTTATATTTCTATCCTAAAGACAACTCTCCAGGCTGTACTCAGGAAGCCAATCAGTTTAAGGCACTCTATCCGCAGTTTATAAAAAATCATGCGGTAGTGCTTGGCGTCAGTCTGGATGATGTGAAGTCTCATCAAAAATTTTCAGAAAAGTTAGCTTTACCTTTTCCTATTCTGGCAGACCACAATCATCAATTGGCAGATCAATTCGGAATTGTCCGTAATCTTGGCATTACTAAAATAGCCAAACGAGAAAGCTTTTTGGTTGATCCCAAAGGAACCATTGTTTACCACTACAATAGTATTAATACACAATCACATGCGGCTCAGGTTTTGGCCGACATTCAAAAGTTTTCTAAATAGATTTTTGCTTATTCAAAATTTCAAAATCTAGGCAGTACGATTTGGCACAAATGATAAACTGGGTTCAAATAATAAAAAATAAAGATATAAAAAAAGCCCGACTATGGTCAGGCTTTCTCTGTCTAAATTTGTAATCTTACATTTGCGATTGAATATAGTTTTGCAAACCAATGAGTTCAATTAAACGAATTTGTTTTTCCAACCAGTAGGTATGATCTTCTTCAGTATCAGACATTTGCTGACGCAGCATCTCACGGGTAACGTAATCGCCTTTTTCTTCGCAAAGTTTCACACCTTGCGCCAGTTTTTCACGCACATGATATTCGAGTTTTAAATCTGCTTTTAAACATGTGACCACATCTTCACCTGTTTCGATGTCATCACGGTTCATATTCGGTGTACCTTCCAGGAATAATACACGGCGAATAATCGCATCGGCATGAGCAGCTTCTTCCTGCATTTCATGGTCGATCCGTTCAAAAATCTTAGTTAAACCCCAATCTTCATACATGCGAGAATGAATAAGATATTGATCACGAGCCGCCAGTTCGCCACCGATCAACATATTTAGATAGTCTACGACTTCTGGATTGCCACGCATTTCAATTACTCCCTACCCTTTTTATAATATTATGGACAAAACCGCCCCTTAATGCAAAATATAAATTATGTAAGTTTATGATTTTTATAAAATTAAAATGAGAAACATACGCATTTGCAGTTTATTTAACAAAACTTTCCATATATAAAATAAGCCTTTGCGTAATTGAAGAAATTTCCACAAGGCTTATTTAAACTGTAAAAGTATATTTTTAAGATTTGTAACGCTTACAAATAGTTCTTATTTCCTCCGCCAATAAAAAACATGAACTTTGCAATACCTGTCTCACTTGACAGGCGTTCAGCAACCCACCCTGCTGGTTTTAAACCAATTAGATACAAGTAGATTATTTATTTATAGGAAATAGAGCATTACCAAGTACAACTTTTAGCTAAAGTAAGCATCAATCAGTCAAAGACACGCCTGTGATTTCACTCTAAGATATGCGCAAACTTAAAAACAACAATGGTTTAACTCATGACGAATCTACAACATAGCACACCCATTCTTGTGACAGGTGCGACAGGCTACATCGCTAGTTGGGTCATTAAAAATTTACTGGAGCAAGGTTATACCGTACATGCTACTGTCCGTGACCTGAACAAAAAGCCAAGCTTTGCACATTTAGATAAAATTGCCGCTAAAACCACGGGCACACTTAAACTTTTTAAAGCCAATCTACTTGAAGCCAATTCATTTGATGAAGCCATGCAAGGCTGTGAAATCGTGTTGCATATGGCATCGCCTTTTGTGGTGAACAACTTTAAAGATGCAATCAAAGACATTATTGAACCTGCTATTTTAGGTACTGAAAATGTGCTGAACAGTGTTAATAAAACCGAGTCAGTTAAACGTGTGATCGTGACCTCAAGTATTGCCTCTACTTATGGAGATGCGATTGATATTCAACACACCGCAAAGAATGAGTTTGATGAGTCGCATTGGAATACCACCAGTTCAGAAACACATCAACCCTATTCCTACTCCAAAGTCATGGCAGAATGTAAAGCATGGGATATGCAAAAAGCACAGCAACGTTGGGACTTGGTCTGTATTAACCCAGCGCTGGTTCTCGGTCCCTCATTAACCGCAAATACCCAGTCAGGCAGTGTAGAAGTGCTGCAACAGTTTGCCAACGGCATGACTTTACTCGGTGTACCGCCGATGTGGAATGGTATCGTGGATGTCCGCGATGTAGCTGATGCACACACTCAAGCTGCTTTTAATCCGGATGCCAAAGGTCGCTACATTATTAGTGGCGGTACGCTGAGCTTACTGGAAATGGGGAAGATTTTACGTCACAACTTTGGTCCTAAATTCCCTTTCCCACGCAACCAGCTCCCGAAAGCGGCTTTCAAACTGTTTGGGCCTTTGGCTGGTTTTTCCAAGTCATTTGTTGAACTGAATATGGGTTATCCAATCTATTTTAATGCCAGTAAAAGTCAGCAGGAACTGGGCATGCAATACCGTAATATTGAAACCAGTTTGGTTGAGCATTTCCAGCAATTACTGGATGATGGTGTGGTGAAAAAGTACATTCCTTAAGCTGTAAAAAAGCCACCTTCGCGGTGGCTTTTTAGTTGAACTTTACATTTGTCCGTATTCAGCCATCAAGCTTAAAAAGTCAGTTTCATTCATCACTTGCACGCCCAGCTTTTCAGCTTTTTCAAGTTTAGAACCGGCTTTTTCACCTGCAACCACGCATTTGGTTTTACTCGACACGCTACCGCTGACACGCGCGCCTAATGCTTGGAGTAACTGTGTCGCTTCATCACGTCCCATACTGCTTAGCGTCCCGGTAACCACCCAGCTCTCACCATTAAGAGGCTGACGTGTAGGTGCAATTGGTGCATCCCAGTGAATGCCGGCTTCAAGCAAACGATTCACCACTTCCAAGTTATGTTCAGCCTGGAAAAAATCGATAATCCATTCAGCGGTAATATCACCGACATCTGGTGTTTTCTTTAAGGCTTCAAGATCGGCAGCTTTGAGGGCATCAAAAGTCTGAAAAGTATTGGCCAGCATGCGTGCTGTGGTTTCACCTACGCCACGAATCCCCAGTGCATAAATGAAGGAAGCCAGCGTGGTTTTCTTGCTGTTTTCAATTGCATCAAACAGGTTCTGAACAGATTTTTCCCCCATTTTTTCAATGCTGAGTAGTTGTTCACGATGTTCATGCAAGCAATAAATATCGGCCACATTTTTCAACAACTCGAGGTGCAATAAAGATTCCACCCAGCGATCACCCAGGCCTTCAATATCCAGCGCTTTGCGCGAAACAAAATGGCGAATCGCTTCAATACGCTGTGCTGCACAGTACAAACCACCTGAACAACGCGCCAAAGCTTCACCTTCCGGCATCACCACCGGCGAATCACAGACTGGACAATTTTCAGGAAGATGGACGGCTACCGCCTCATCAGGACGAAACTCAGGCCAGACTTTTTCCACCTTGGGAATGACATCACCACTACGGTAAACGCTGACCGTATCGCCAATACGGACATCCAGACGGTGGATTTCACCAATATTATGCAAAGTGACATTGGATACCGTTACCCCACCCACTGCAACAGGGTTTAAACGCGCGACTGGGGTTAAAGTACCGGTACGTCCCACTTGCCAGTCAATATTTTCAACCGTAGTTAAAGCGGCAACTGCGGGGAACTTGTACGCTGTTGCCCAACGTGGTTCACGACTCAAGAAACCCAATTGTTTTTGCTGTTTTAAGCTATCCACTTTAATGACCATGCCATCAATTTCAACACTCAAATTCGCACGTTTCGTATTGATTTCTTCATAAGCCTTTTGCACATCCTGAATATTGTCACAAATAAAATGACATTCCCCCACCGCAAAGCCAAATTGGGTGAGCCATTCCAGGCTGGCATACATAGTGGTTTGACCATGATGCGGTTCACACTGCGCAATACCATAAGCATAAAAGGCCAAAGGACGCGAGGCGGCAATATTTGGATCGAGCTGACGCAGACTACCTGCAGCGGCATTACGCGGATTAGCAAAGGTCTTCTCACCTTTGGCTTCATTTTCCGCATTGAGTTTTTCAAAGCCGGCTTTAGGCATCAGCACTTCACCGCGCACTTCTAATAGCGCAGGAACTGAACCTTGAGCAGATGAAAGCACTTTCGGCAAGTTACGAATGGTTTTGACATTATGGGTAATATCCTCACCGGTTTCACCATCGCCACGTGTAACCCCCCGTACCAGCACCCCATTTTCATACCACAGTGAAATCGCCAAGCCATCAAACTTCAGTTCGACATCATATTGAATCTTCTGATTCGGTAAACGCTCTTCGATACGGCGGGCAAAGGCAAACAGATCTTCTTGGTTAAATACATTACCCAATGACAGCATTGGTACCGCATGGGTCACGCTTGCAAATTTAGTCAGTGCTTTGCCGCCAACTTTATTGGTCGGGGTATCCGCTTGTATATATTCTGGGTATTGTTCTTCTAAGGCTTTGAGCTGATGAAAGAGCTGATCATATTCACTATCTTCAATGCTGGGTTGATCCATCACATAATAAGCATGATTATGCTTGGCTAAAATTTGAATCAATTGACGCATTTGCGCTTTGATAGTTGAATCTTGAGTCATTTCTACACCATAAAAAAGGGCGGTCTAGTTCCGCCCTTCACAAATATTTGATCTACTCGCTATTATAGAAATCGAGTCGTCCAGTTTCAAATTAAACTTCTGTACTCTGACCTACACGGTAGTCGATCGCAAAATGACGCCATTGCTCACGCAGTTGTGGCGTAAATTCCTGATTATTCTGATCATACACGGTACCGTCAACTTCACGTGCAATTAAACGTGAAAGACTGTCCATGGTATCAAAGGCATTTTGTACATCACTATGTGGCAAAGCCAGGAAGAAGGCCAAGCCTTTCACCTGTTCAGTGGATAAGGTTTCCAGATCGAAACCGGATGCACCCTCATCGGTAATTTGCAATACCGAGAACAATAACTTACTGCCATCTTCACTATAGCGATGGAAACAGGCCATTTCACCAAAACGCAGACCGTATTTAAGCAAAACTTTTAGGGTTTTTTCCCCTGAAAGTACGCGACGTTCCGGATAAACATTTAAAGCCACAAACTCGGCCGCAGTAGATAATGCACTGGCTTCATCCACGCGTTGCTGTTCGTGCAAGTGTTCATCCAGAATGCTGCTTTCATCTTCAAAGTCTGAAATTTCAGCTTTGTCGATATTGCTGTTCAGGTTAAATTCAGCTGACTCTTGTTCTGCAGTTTTTTCAGCTTGAAGTGTTGACTCCTGTTTCACTTCTGCTGTTGTATCTGCCAGTGTATTTTTTGCTTCTACAGGTTCAACTTGAGCAGTTTCAGATTTTTCAGTTTTTACTTCTGCCTGCTTCGGCTCTGGTTCCTGTTCAGCAGTCTTTTCAGCTAAAGTCGGTTCAACACGTTCTGCTTTTTCAGCTTCTTGGGCACTTTGTAATTGATCACGGACATGGCGAGGAATGACCGGTTGCTGGCTATCTGTATTTACATGAAGTTCTGAATCTAATGAAGGTGCTGCATCCGCAGGTTTTTTAAACAATAACCTTAAACCGAATAACATAATGATAACGGCGATAACAATACCAACAATCGTGGTGACTTCCATTTTATGACTCCGCAACTAAACCGTATTCTTTTGCCTGTTCCAAATCGACAGTGACTAATTTTGAGGTGCCCGGTTCCGGCATGGTAACACCTAACAAATCGGTTGCCATCGTCATTGCAACTTTATTATGGGTAATGTAAATGAATTGAACCTGTTCAGAAAGTTCTTTTACCAGGTTACAAAACCGACCCACGTTTGCATCATCTAAAGGTGCATCCACTTCATCCAGTACGCAGAACGGTGCCGGATTTAAACGGAAGATGGCAAACACCAATGCCAATGCTGTTAATGCTTTTTCACCACCGGACAATAACGCCAGAGAACTGTTACGTTTACCCGGTGGTCTGGCCATTAGTTTTACACCCGATTGCCAGTCATCTTCAAGGCTTAAACTGGCTTCCCCGCCATTAAATACTTTAGGGAACAAGTCTTGCAGTTCATGATTGACCTGATCAAAGGTGGTCATAAACAATTTACGGGTTTCCTGGTCAATGCTCTTCATAGCACCTTGCAATTGATCGACCGTTTTTTCCAGATCTTCAATCTGGTGGCTGAGTTCTTCAAAACGTTTGGATACTTCCTCATATTCTTCAGAAGCCGCCAGGTTGACCGCACCCAGTTTTTCAAAGCGCTGCTGTGCCTGTTCCAGCTGTTTTTGATGTGCGGTCAGATCAATCGTTAAACCGTTAATCACTTCACTATTCAGTGCAGCCAATTGCTCTGAATAATGCTGGAAATCAGATTTGGCTGCTTGCCAGGCCAGACGCTTCTCTTCCAGCTGCCCGCGCAATTTTTCATCTTGCTGCTGGTGCTGATGGCGCTGTTCGGTCAAGTGCTGCTGTTTTTCCTGAATGTTATTCAGTTCTACTTGCCACTCACTCCAGGTTTTTTGCAGTTTCTCGGTGATTTGCGCCTGCTCGTTAAACTGGGATTGCAGTGCCGGCAATTCCAGCTGTACCGGATCGACAAACTTTTTCGCCTGTTCCATTTGCGCAATAATCTGCTGATATTGCGCTTTTGAGAATGAAGCATCTTTTTCCAGTAGCTCAATCTGCTGCTGGGTCTGCGTGGCTTGACGACGCAACAGTTCCAATTCCTGTTGCGCCTGCTGCCAGCTGTGCTGGGTATTTTCCAGCTGTTCACTCAGCTCATCAACCTGAAACTGCATGGTTTTGTAATTGGGTAAAGCCTGCTCCAGTTTCAGATTCAAGGCATGCAAATCAATTTCCAGATCATCTTTCTGCATGGCATCTTCTTCCAGCTGCTCATCCAGTTGTTGTAACTGATTTTGCAATTGTTGCTTTTGTACTGAAAATGCCTGAACCGTGCTTTGTATTTTCGCAATGTTGACATCAAGCTGTTGCAAGGCCTTTTGCTGTAGTTTTAACTGGTCTTGCTGATCTTGAATGTTTTTTTGCAGGCTCTGAGTCTGTTGTAACACGGCTGGCAATTGCTGTTCCGCGGCTTCAAGCTGAGGTAGCTGCTGTGCCAGTGCAGTTTCAATTTCATCTAAACGGATACGATGGCTGAGAGCCCCTTGCCCGGCTTGACTTGCTTCGTCATAAAACAGACCAATTACCCAATCCGCACCGACATGATAGCCATCCAAACTCAAGATAGTCTGACCCATGCTTAATTGAGATTGCAAAGACAAGGCTTGAGTGAGCGTGTCTGCTACAGCAACCTGCTGCCAAATAGAATGCTGCGGTGACTCAATCCAGTCGGCTAAACACGGTAAACCAGCTATCTGCATCCGATCTTGCGAACTATTGCTTTTAAGCTGACGGGCAATACTCTCACTAAAACCAGCATTCGCCTCTAATACTTGTGCAGAAAGCCATTTTGCCAAAAACTTTTCAATCAGATTGGCATGTGCTTTGGCCTGATCTTTCAGTTTCAAGACTTGCATCAACTGTACAGCATCATTCTGAACTTTCGGACTATGCTTAATCAGCAACTGTTCGAGATTTTTCTGTTCCGATTGCAACACATGAATGGCTGACTTCAAACTTGCAGCATCATTTTTTTGCTGCGCGTATTGTGTCTGTGCAAGTTCTAAAGTTTGCTTCTGGGTTTGAATATTGTGTTCTAACTGCTCAATCTGCTGGCTAAGTTGAACTTTTTCATGTTCCAGCTGTTCAATGTCATCTTGCTGATCCTGATTTTGAATCTGCGCTGTTTGCTGTTGCAGGGTTTGTTTTTGCTGCTCGATCCGGGCAATGTTTTTGGCCAGCTGCTCACTTTGCGCCAGCATCTGCATTTTTTGCTGCTGCTGTTTTTCAACCTGGGTTTTTACCAGTTCAAATTGCTGTTGTACCTGTTGCTGTTGCGCTTTCAAGTCACCCAGATTTTGGCTCTGATCCTGCCCCTGACTTTCTTGCTGCTGTAACTGTTCGGTCTGCTGCTCATGCTGAGCTTGCAAAGTTTCAATTCGCAGTTCAATCAGTTGTAATCGCTCTTTGGTCTGTGATTTTTGCTGTTCCAGCTGGCTTAACGTTGTCGAATTTTGCTGGAACAAGGACTGCTTCTGTTCCAGCGTCATTTTTAGTTCAGAGAGTTTCTTTTCAGCCTGTTGCCACTCATTTTGCAGTGGCGTGGACTGCTGAATCAGGCGCTGAAATAACTCACTGGTTGCGGTCAGGTCATGTTCCAGCGTGGTGAGTTCAGAGCGCACCAATTTAAAGTTATCACCCAAGTCGTTCATTTGAAGGGTATATTCTTGCTGTAAGCGGCTGCTTCGCTCACATTGAAAAGACAGCACTTCCACTTTGATGGTGCGAATCTGGGTTTCCAGTTCTTTATATTGAATGGCTGTTTCTGACTGACGTTTTAGGGTTTTCAGCTGCGACTTCAATTCCGCAGCAATATCTTCCAGACGCGATAAATTCTGTGTGGTGTGATCCAGATGCAATAAAGTTTCACGGCGGCGTGCCTGATAGCGTGAAACACCGGCAGCCTCTTCAATAAACACCCGCATTTCTTCAGGTTTGGCATCGACCAGACGGTTAATCATACCCTGTTCGATAATCGCGTAGGAACGTGAACCTAAACCGGTTCCCAAGAAAATATCGGTAATATCACGACGACGACATTTGGTGCCATTCAGGAAATATTCAGACTTGCCATCACGATTAACCTGACGACGTACTGCCAGTTCATTATAGGCATTGTAGGCTCCGCCGAGCTTGCCGTAGGTATTGTCAAAACGCAGCTCAACACTGGCCACCCCGACAGGTTTACGTTTCGCAGTTCCGGTAAAAATCACATCCTGCATGCTGCCGCCACGCAGCTGGCGCGCGCTGGATTCCCCCATCACCCAACGTATGGCATCAATCACATTCGATTTACCACAACCATTGGGTCCAACCACAGCGGTACGATTCGCCTTGAAATGTAAAGTCGTACTATCGGCAAAAGATTTAAAGCCGGAAAGTTTTAAGCTGCTTAAACGCATAATGTCCTGATCAACGTCGTGAACGTCTTGCCCATGCAAGTTCGATTTGTTTCATCCGTGTTAGAGATTCCAACACAAGGTTGCGCAAGTGTCGACAAAAATCGTCCATAAATAAAGTAGCTTGTTGTGATTTTCGGATCAAAACTGCATCAGTCACCAACTTAAACAAATCAAATGATTCCTGTAGCTCACGACGCGAGATATTTAAGGTTAAAAAATAGCTGCGGCGCAGTGAAGGTAACAGTTCCTGATAGACTTTCATTAAGTAGGGATTGCCGACCATTTCATGTTGCCGAGCCAAGCCCTGAAAGATCAGGTCATAGAATTTTTCGGTATGCCCCTGACGGGTTTCTTCCTGCAATTGTTCCAATAAGGCCTGAATTCTTTCAGCTTCATGGCTACGCCAGGTTTCGGCCATGCGTTGCACAATTTGACCACAGAGCAATGCACACAGCTCAAACAAGGCACGTACCTGTTGAGCAGACATTTCCGAGACAATCGCACCACGGCGAGGGTAAATTTCAATCAGCTGCGTACGTTCCAGCAACAGTAGCGCTTCACGTACCGAACCGCGGCTGACATCCAGTTCCGAGGAAATTCGCAATTCTTGAATGCGCTCACCCTCAACCAGTTCACCGCGAATGATTTGTTCACTAATATGCTTGGCAATTTGCTCGGACAAACTGTCCTTTTCTTGTTCTTGCATACTGTTCCTATCTTGTTTTTATAAGATGCAACCAAAGAACTTTGGATAAATCCTGATTGTTACTTGCTTTTTTACTTAATTTTAACTGTAAAAAATATGACATTGTCAGACAATTTTTAAGTCGTTAAAGCCAATATCAATTGGTTATAAAAGAATAGAATAAAACTGTTTCTCCCCTTTTATCATCTATCCTTAGATTAACCTCACATAAGTTATTAATTTTAATTAAAAAATAAATTTCATTTTTTGAGTATTCACATCCTATAAAATAACAGGATGAGCAATACTCAAGTGTGTATGCAAAAAACATAGCACACTTTTTAATCTCTTTTATATCGCTTTTTAAAATTAAAAAAAGGTCGAAAAACCTTGATAAATAAAATACAAACCCACAGTTGCCAATAGACAGGCAAAACATCTTTTCAGCATGGCTGGCGATAACTTATGCGCCACTTTTGCGCCTAATTTCGCTGTCATAAAACTCATGATACTAATACCAATGAAAGCATAGATATGCACATAGCCAATGCTATGCGGTATTTTGGCCTCAGTATTGGAACCAAACCACATAAAGCCCAAAGCGCCGGCAATGGCAATCGGCAAGCCACCTGCGGCCGAAGTCGCCACCGCTTTTTGGATCACCACGCCGTGACGGCTTAAATACGGCACGGTCAGGCTGCCACCGCCAATGCCAAATATGGCAGAAGCAATCCCGATTCCTGCACCCGCCATGATTTGCATACCTTTGGAAGGTAAATGATGGTTAGGGTCAACCGGTTTGCTTGCGCCATTAAACATGGTGTAGGCCACCCAAATAGCAAAAAAACCAATCAATAACTGCAATCCCTGACCTGACAGATAATCTGCAATGCCTGCCCCTAAAAATGCCCCGAATGCCAAACCCGGAGCCAGATTGCGAAATACGTCCCACATCACTGCACCTCTTTTATGATGTGCTGTAATGGAGCTAATAGAGGTCACAATAATGGTGGCCAGGGAAGTCCCCAGAGCCAAATGCATAATCACCGAAGGATCATAATGTAACTGAGTAAAGACGATATAGAGGATGGGAACAATAATCAGGCCGCCACCGACACCAAACAATCCAGCAGCAAAACCCGCCATTGCACCAATCAATAAATATATGATTAATTCCATTCGGTCATTTCCAGCCATTCGTAAATACAAGTAGAGCGTGATATTAGATGAGTTTTACCGTTTTTTCCAAAAAATTAGTAAAATCATTGAATTGTATTTCTTGTCATCATCCATTTAACGCATAATCATCCTATCCATTAAAAGAGCTGTTCTTTCCGGCTCAATTCTGGTTTTGATGATGCATCATTATTTTATGATAAACCGAGTTTGAATAAGGAAGTGGATCGTTTTTTAAAAATTAGCAACGATTTGTATTCCATTCATTCCCCTACCTTTCAAGTTTTTTAAACCCTCTGCATTTTTTAATCTATAGCATGAATTTCATGGCTCACCATGCAATTCAGAAGTATGGCTTGAATCATCCACATTTCGATTATCCGTATGATCAAAATTACAGATAGGCTAAAATTTAGCCTTCATTTTGCTGTTGGATAGATCGCATGATAGAAACTGAGCGCTTAATACTTCGGCAATGGCAAGCAAGGGATCATGCAACTTTCATCAAGATGGGATTAGATCCTGACGTAATGAAATATTTTCTCCGTTGTTTAACCCCAGAGGAGAGCCTGAATTTTGTTGATAGCGTGACAAGCTTTATTGATAAAAATGGATGGGGATTTGGGGCTATAGAATTAAAACAGATGCATGAATTTATTGGATTCATTGGCTTACGCAGCCAACCGACCCAGTTCGATTTTTCTCCCTGTATGGAAATCGCCTGGCGCTTAGCAAAACAGTTCTGGCAAAAAGGCTATGCCACCGAAGGCGCTCAAGCTGTTTTAGATTATGCCTTTAATACGCTAAAGCTGAATGAAGTGATTTCCTTTACCGCTTCAGTCAATACGCCTTCTGAAACGGTGATGAAAAAATTGGGCATGCACAAGGTCAAAGAGTTTAATCACTCTCAACTACCTGCAAATCATGTTTTGGCAAGACATGTTTTATATGAAAAATATAAGCCTATTTAGCATAATGAGCATGAGATAAAAATCACGCATAGCTTGATTCATGCTTCATCGTTTAGGCTTTACTCCCTCTTCCGCAAAGACCTGTAGTACCAGCTACCATTGCACCCCTCCATACATATATGATTAACTCCATTATTCACATGCCACTAGCTTAGATTTAAATGGATTTAGAGACCCGACAGCTGCAAAAAATCCTGGATGATGCCCATCATCTTCCTGAAGTTTTAATCCTGAAACCTGTTACCACATCGACCAATGATGATGTGCGTGAAATTGCACTCAAAGGTGTGCACAGTGTTTTGGTTTGCAGTACCCGACAAACCCAAGGTCGTGGACAGCGTCAACGAGAGTGGGTATCTCCAGAAGGCAACATCTATTTAAGTACCTTGCTAAATACACAAACACCCATTGATGGCCGGCTGGCGCTTGAAATTGCACTGAATATTTTGCAAATGCCCAGTCTTATTCCACTTGAACTGCAAGTGAAATGGCCAAATGATCTGTATAGCTCCCAAGGTAAATGGGGCGGTATTCTGATTGAACCGATTTCCCCGCATCAGGTCATTGTCGGGGTCGGTATCAATCTTGAGCCTGTTCCCAAAGAGCAGATTGACCAGCATGCCACCTCACTGCGTGAATTGGGATTAAAGGATATTTCCCGTATTCAGCTGATTGCAGAATTGTATATGGCCATTCAACAAGCCAGTGCATGGTTTGATCATGACTGCTATAACCTGGCAGCACGCTTTAATCACTATGCCGCCTTTAAAGATCAGGCGGTCGAATTTGAAGACCATTCAGGACTATGTTCAGGTATCTTTTTAGGAATTCAGGACGATGGTTCGGTCAGTATTGAAACCCATGAAGGATTAAAACAATTTTATCAAGGGCGCTTACGCTGCCTGAACCTCTCTGAGTAGAGAAATGCAATGAAGAATTTATGGCTGGATATCGGCAATACCCGACTCAAATACTGGATTACTGAAAATGATCAGATCATTGAACATGCTGCAGAATTGCATCTGCAATCTCCTGCCGAGCTGCTATTAGGCTTAATCCAGCATTTTAAAAGTCTAGGTCTGCAACAAGTCGGGGTATCTTCGGTTCAGGACAAAAAGAATAATGAACGCATCCAGAAAATTTTAAAATTTCTAGATGTGCCAGTAAGTTTTGCCAAAGTCCATGCCGAATATGCCGGTTTGCGCTGTGCTTATGAAGATACCACTAAATTTGGTATAGACCGCTGGCTGCAAATGCTAGCCGTAGTGAATAATCCAGCGCAAAAATATTGCGTGATCAGTTGTGGAACTGCATTGACCATTGACCTGACAGATGGCATGCAACATTTGGGCGGTTATATCCTGCCAAATCTGTATTTACAGCGTGATTCGCTGATTCAAAATACCAAAGGCATCAAGATTCCCGATGCAACATTTGATGAACTGACCCCAGGTCGTAATACCATCGATGCCGTACACCATGGCATTCTGCTCAGTCTGGTCAGTACCATTGAAAAAGTGCTGGATAAATATCCCAGCCAACTCATTTTAACTGGTGGTGATGCGCCATTATTTGCCAGATATCTTGCAAAATATCAGCCTGCAATTGAGCCTGACCTGCTACTCAAAGGTTTGCAGAATTATATTTATTCGCTCACTGAAGCCTGATCTTGCCGAATCAAATAGGGTTGTATGCTGTGCCAGACTTCAGGCAGTTCGGTACAGCCTTGCGAATCGATAAAATGTCCCTGATGCTCGGCGGCAATCAGTTCGGTATCCAGACTTTTGGCCTGTTCGATGCTGAATTTGGGCTGGACGCGATCATCCCCTTCTGAATAAATCACTACCCGATGTTCGATCTGACGTTTTAGCAATTCAAAATCTATCCGGGCAGCGTCAATAAAAGGATTCACTTCATCTAAGCGTCCCAGACGCCCATTAAAACCGGCAATCAGAATCAGCTGCTGAATACGTTGGGTTTTTAAATGTCGGGATAAATAATGCAGTGTCGCAATACACCCCAGACTATGGGCAATCACGATACTGTTTTCATCCAGTCTGCCAGCCTGCTCAGTAATTTGCGCTTCCCACACCGACAATTCCGGACGTGGTGAAGGATCGAGACGAAGGATTTTCAGGCTAAAATGTTGTTGAGCCGCAAGCTGCTGAAACCAGGGATACCAATTTTCTTCCGGGCTTGCGGTATAACCATGTATCACAATCACTTGAGCCATTGTGATTCTTCCTTATCCATGAACTCTTTGAGGATCTAACCAGCCTAACCTGAATAAGATGTTTCAATTGTTATATGTTTTTATCTCAACGGAACTGGAGTAGGTATTTTTTATCTCTGTCCAATCAGCCTGATATTTTCTCAGAATTTAGCTTAAGCCTCATAGCCTTTAGCTAGCCAACATAGGCTTCAATATCTCCCACACCTCTTTAAACTCAGTAAAGCCATCTTGACACATAAAATGCCCAGCATCTTGCACTTCCTGCATTTGCGCATTGAGATAATGTCCAAGCAGTACAGCCATCGGCGGTGGAACAAAGGGATCATTGCAAGAAAATAATACAAAACGTCGGGAAATCTGTTTTTGTAAAATCGACATATTGAGTTTGGCTTGCTCAATAAAAGGATCCAGTTCAGGGCGAGCAGTCAATTTATCCTTAAAACCAGCGACCAGAATCAGACCTTTAATTTGAGTTTCACTTAAGGCTTGGGCTTGCGATAAAAAATGTAGGCTGGCCAGACTCCCCAAGCTATGCGCAATAATAATACTTTGCTGATCCAGTTGAGGAATTTGCATCTTTAACGCTTGTTGCCAGAGCTGAAAATCAGGCGCATTGGCATCTGGCAATATTAAACGTCTGGCAAAATTCCCAGAATGCTGTATCTGCTGGCTCAACCATGGAAACCAGTGTTCATTAGGTGAGGTACGATCACCATGCACGATATAAACTTTCTTTTGAATCGATGGCATCTGTTTTCTTCTTATTATGTGTTTTAGTGTGATTGTTTTCACGTAATTATTAAGCAAAGGGCTACAAAATGGAATGAGAAAATCCAGCTGATTGGTAAAAAAATGAACTGAAAAATTGAAATAACAATAAAAAAGACGCCCTAAAGCGTCTTTTTGGTGTTCAAAAGATTATTTCTTTTGATCGTTATTACCGAACAATGGTCCCATACCGCCGCCACCGCCAAATTTATTTTGCATGCCACTCAATGACTTCATCATTTTTGCCATACCCGACGGATTGGCAAATTTCTTCATCATTTTAGCCATTTGTGCATGTTGTTTAATCAGTTTATTGACTTCAACAACTTCCATACCACAACCCGCTGCGATACGTTTTTTACGGCTCGGGTTCATCAGGTCTGGGTTACGGCGTTCTTTAATGGTCATCGACTGGATAATCGCTTCCATTTTTTTCACTTGCTTTTCAGGGTTCGCTTGCGCAATCGCATCTTGAATACCTGAGTTGCTCATGCCTGGAAGTTTATCCAGAAAGCCCATCATGCCGCCCATTTTGTTCATTTGTTCAAATTGCATCAGCATATCTTCAAAGTTGAAGCTGCCGCCTTTTTGCAATTTTTTCGCCATTTTTTCGGCTTTTTCTTTGTCGATTTTACGTTCAACTTCTTCGACCAAAGAAAGTACGTCACCCATACCCAAGATACGCTGTGCAATACGCTCAGGATGGAATGGCTCAAGCGCATCGAGTTTTTCACCCATACCCAGGAATTTGATTGGCTTACCGGTAATCGCACGTACCGAAAGTGCCGCACCACCGCGCGCATCACCATCAGTTTTCGTGAGGATCACACCGGTTAATGGAAGCGCATCATTAAAGGCTTTGGCTGTATTTGCCGCATCCTGACCAGTCATGGCATCGACCACAAACAGGGTTTCAGTCGGCTTGATGGCAGCGTGAAGCTCTTTAATTTCGTCCATCATTTCGTCATCGACGTGTAGACGACCAGCAGTATCGACAATTAACACATCAGCGAATTGGATTTTCGCTTGTTCAATTGCACGGTTGGCAATATCAATTGGTTTTTCATTGGCATTCGATTCAAAGAAAATCGCGCCCACTTCACCCGCTACAGTTTGCAGCTGTTTGATTGCCGCTGGACGATAAACGTCGGCAGAAACCATGGCCACTTTTTTCTTTTGACGCTCTTGCAGGAAACGTGCAAGTTTTGCCGCAGTCGTGGTTTTACCCGCACCTTGCAAACCTGCAAGAAGTACAACCACAGGGGGTTTGGCTGCGAGGTCAAGGCTTTCATTGGCCTCACCCATCATTTTGGTCAGTTCGTCATGGACAATTTTTACGAATGCCTGGCCCGGTGATAACTGAGTCATCACTTCCTGACCCAATGCCTCTTCCTTAACTTTCGCGATGAACTCACGAGTTACAGGTAACGCCACATCGGCTTCAAGAAGTGCCATACGTACTTCACGTAACGTATCTTTAATATTGTCTTCGGTTAGCTGCCCTGAGCCAGTAACATTTCTTAAACTCTGCGTGAGTCGTTCTGTTAAGGTATCAAACATTGCAAATTCCGCTTAAAATAGCCGTGAGCAAAAAATTGTTTCTTAAAATAGAAAATTTATGCATAGAATGCTATAGGATACTGTAGTTC
The DNA here is from genome assembly GCF_022012365.1 of Acinetobacter sp. SM34. NCBI lineage: Bacteria > Pseudomonadati > Pseudomonadota > Gammaproteobacteria > Moraxellales > Moraxellaceae > Acinetobacter > Acinetobacter sp. SM34. Next base: position 32,789 of record NZ_JAKLTP010000018.1, read on the forward strand.
GCATCGAATTTATATAAATGAATATTCATCATCCTGAAAAAGGTTTGACATGATTAGCCTGCCCTTGGTTTACACGATCTTAGCATTAATCGCTTATACCTCATCTTTTTGGTATCTGTTTATCCACTTAATGTCAAAACGTGATCCAAACCATTGGCTTATTGGGCTGGTACTGGGTTTAGGGGTAATGTTGCACGGGGCTGTGCTGTATAGCGATATGCTGACCCCTTTAGGCATCAATTATGATGTTTTTGTGCTGATGTCATTTACCTCGGGTCTGATGCTGCTGCTCAGCCTGCTGTTCAGTACCTTTCGTCCCATTTTGGCACTGAATTTACTGGGTATTCCTGTTGCTGCAATCGGTCTCATTTTAGGTTTTACCTTAAGCAAGACCAATCAGGTGATTGAACAGCATTCTTTGGGCCTAGACATTCATATTATTTTGTCTTTATCCGCCTATGCGGTTCTGTTGATGGCCACCATTCAAGCCGTGATTTTGTGGTTTCAAGACCGGGAATTAAAAAATAAAACCAAAAGACTATGGGTTAATTTATTACCTTCATTCCAGGCGATGGAATCCTTACTGTTTGATTTAATCATTACCGGTTTTATCTTGCTGACTTTAGCGCTTGGTTTTGGTTTCTTTACCATTGAAAATTTCTTTGCACAGCATTTGGCGCATAAAACGGCGTTTAGTATTATTTCCTGGTTTGTTTATGGCTTCCTGTTGATTGGCCATTACCAGTTTGGCTGGCGCGGTCAGAAAGCCATTCGCTTTACTTTGATTGGTTTCTTCTTATTGGCAGTGGGTTTTATTGGTTCCAAGTTTGTACTGGAAATGATTTTGGGCAAGTAAAATTCTTTTGTTCAGTTTGCCTAATTAAAAGCGTGGAACATGATAAATTATTAAAAAGGCCCACCCCTTATGGTTTGGACCTTTTTTTTCACACGATATATCATTGATTAAAAATAATAAATTGATGGTTTCGTATAACTTGTATATGTTAATTTTAGAAAATCTTAATCATCGCTCAAATAAATTATTAATATTTTTCTTCAGAGTAGTAGCAACATTAGGATCAAATCCATCTACTAAAAATCTACTAATTAACCCTTCTATTAAAGTATAAATTAGCTCAGACAAATCTTGATGATCTGCTAATAGGCAATTTTTCGATACTAAATCTTTTATCCACTGCTTATGCTTTTTAGAAACGGAAATTATATCTTTTTCATTTTGACCAGACTCAGCTACAGCTCTAACAAATAAGCACCCTTTGAAAGATTCTTGTTGAAACCATTCCATATGCCAATCAAAAATTTTATTAATTGCACAAATACCTTCTGCCGTTCCAATGTATTTGAATAAGCTCTCTTTAAATTTTTCATCACGAGCTCTAAGAACCGACTGAACCAACTGATTTTTATTTTTGTAGTAAGTGTACATAGTGGTTTTAGAACAACCAGATTCATCTCGAATTAGATCTACCCCGACGCCAACAAAGCTATTTTGATTAAATAGTCTTTCTGCTGTATCTAAAATTTTTAATGCTGATTTTGACATTTGTCGCATCCTAAAAAATAATACAGATCTGTACTATTTTTTATTTTATCTATATTATGGTTTGAAAACAATATTTTGAAAGAGGGATAGACATGTTTTCGATTTTTGAAGGAAAGGAAAAATTAGCTGCATTTCCCAAAAGGCATGAAGTTCTTAGAAGTTTATTTGGAGGAACGATCAGCATCTTTCTTCTACTTTTGCTTACTAAATTAACAGGTAATCTCTACATCATGGCTCCTTTTGGCGCTACTTGTGTAATTCTGTATGCTGTTTCACAGTCACCATTGGCACAACCTAGAAATGTTATATTTGGTCATTTCATTTCAGCTTTTATCGGCTTATTTTTCCTTAAGTTTTTCCTTGATTCTATTTTGACTATAGCTTTATCTGTAGGCTGTGCAATTGCCTTAATGCAAGTTTTTAAATGTGTACATCCCCCAGCGGGAGCTAATCCATTAGTGATACTTTTAACAGCAAATTCCATCAACTATGAATGGAGTTTCTTGGTTTTTCCTGTGTTATTAGGATCTATAGCTTTAGTTTTGGTTGCTACTGTTATAAATAATATTAAAACTAATAATAAGTGGCCTCTATATGGCTTAGGTTTAATCAGAACCAAGTAATAAATTGACTGAAGGTTAAATCTATTTAACAGAGTGGCACTTATACGAAATGCAAATGTAAGAAACCATTTAAAGTATCTGTATTCTTACTAATTAAAATGTCTAGTCTATGATATACATCAACATCATGGATTGAATATGCATTTGAGATGCTGATCACTATGTCTAACGAACAGATTTAAATCCTGTTTTTAACTCTTGCAGTTAAAACAGGATATTTCTACTTAGGAATAACAATACGAAATATAAGGGTTGAGACCTATCTCACACTACAATATTTCAAAGCCTTTTACCTAGACAACCTACATAAAAAAACGTATAACACCGTTTTTCAAATTTAACGGGCAAACCTCACTGTGAAACTCATCCTTGCACCCATGGAAGGCTTAACAGACCCCATTATGCGTGATGTACTCACGTCTGTGGGCAGCTTTGACTGGTGTGTAACCGAGTTTATCCGTGTCACCAACTCTGTTTTGCCAGATCATATTTATTATCAGTATTGCCCAGAATTACTCAATGGCGGCAAAACAGCATCAGGTACACCTGTGCATGTGCAGTTTTTAGGTAATGATCCTGAAATGCTGGCAGCCAATGCCATTCGTGCTGTTGAACTCGGTGCACCTGTCATTGATATGAATTTTGGTTGTCCGGCAAAAACGGTTAACCGGCACCGTGGTGGTTCTGTGCTGCTGGATGAACCTGAAGTGGTACATCTGCTTGTCAAGGCTGTACGTGATGCAGTACCTAAACATATTCCGGTTTCTGCCAAAATGCGCTTAGGATATATGGACAGAAAATTTACCCTGGAAAATGCTCATGCCATTGAGGATGCTGGTGCTGCCTGGGTCACAGTGCATGCACGTACCAAGGCGGAAGGCTATACCCCTCCTGCATTTTGGGATCAGTTGCAACCGATTCGTGAAGCCTTAAACATCAATGTCATTGCCAATGGTGAAATTTGGACCAATGCAGATGCCAAACAATGCCAACTTGAATCTGGCTGTGAAGATTTGATGATTGGCCGAGCTGCTGTAACCACACCGGATATCACCCAATGTATCCGTCAGAATACCGACGAAACCTTGATCACCTGGAATGAATTATTGGCTTTACAAATTCGTTTCCTGAATGGTCCCTATAAAAAGGAAGTGAATATGGTGGGACGCTATAAACAGTGGCTCGGTATGATGTCCAAGCATTATCCAGAAGCCAAAATGCTGTGGGATGAAGTGAAACGCATCAAGCAACTGAACGAAATTATTGAAAAATTAAATCAGCTATAGCATTAAAAATAAAAACCTTTGAATATTCAAAGGCTTTTTTATTTAGCTACTTTCTTTACGCTGTTTTAAATTTTCTACATGTAGGCGATTAGTTTTCCAGGACTTCTCTAAAACTTCTTTTTCAATCCGCAATTGAATCCGTTTCAGTTTCATGGCGGGTATCACTTCCTCCTGAAAACCTTTGACATAATCCACCCATGCAGCACCATGAAATACATTGGCAGGCATTTCTGTTTTAAATTCACTTTCTGGCATAAACACAATCACTGAATGCAGGTACTCTGGCTCAACAATATCGGAAAGTACATCTTCGAGTACTTTCATGTGCTTATAATTCTGATGCAATGGATTTTGAAATTTATAGCTTTTCTTATAAATCTTCTGTGTCCACATTTTTTGACGTTCACCACCAAAAATCCAGCCTTTATAATTTTTGGTTTCAATCACGAAAATCCCAAAGGGACTTAACAGAATATGGTCAATTTGCGTCGTTCCTGCCTGTTCATCTGGCAAAGTACAATCATTTAATAAAATATATTGTGGATCTTTCAAATAAAGTTTGACGTGTACAGCTACCGCTAATTCCCCAACTTTTCCTTTCAAAAAAGGTTTAAAGAACAGCGCCAGCAAATAATAAAATGATCCACCACAGCTGTGAAAAAAGTGGTATAAAAATTTGAGAAATGTTCATTCAATGAAGTTCATATTATATTTTTAATAACAATAACATAAACTTATTAAATTAGTGAAGATTCAAGTTTCAATAAAATTTCTTTGTTGTCCAGTCCACCGGCAAAACCGACCAGTTTACCGTTTGCACCCACCACACGATGACACGGCGCAATAATAGAAATCGGGTTTTTCCCGTTAGCGGCGCCCACTGCACGTACCGCTTTGACGTTACCGACTTGCTCGGCAATATCACGGTAACTGCGGGTTTCGCCAAAGGGAATGGTCAGCAAGGCTTGCCAGACTTTCTGCTGAAATTCAGTCCCTTCAAAATCTAGAGGCAAATCAAATTGCTGCCGTTTTCCAGCAAAATATTCTGTTAACTGTTTTTGGGTTGCCAATAAAATTGGATGATCTACCTGTTCCATCAGTTCGGCTAAACGTACCCGTTTGGGATTTTCATTTTCCCAAAGTACCGCCACCAAAGCCGTGTCATTGGCGACCAGTTTTAAGTTACCCACAGGAGAAGCCATTTCCATAAATGCCAGTTTCATTGTCTTCTCCTGTAGTGCATTAAATAAGCGATATAGTAAGGAAGAGTGGTTATGATGATGACAGTTTCATCAATACCAATCCAGAAATAATCAGTACCGCAGCAAGCATGCGCATGGCCGATGCTGGCTCACCCAAAATAAATACCCCGACCAGAAAAGAACCCACTGCACCAATTCCGGTCCAGATGGTATAGGCGGTACCCAGCGGCAAGGTTCGCATGGCATAAGCCAGTAAAGCAAAACTTAACACCATAAAAACCAGGGTAATAATACTCGGGGTGAGACGGGTGAAACCTTCTGAAAGTTTCATGGCATAGGCCCAGACAATTTCAAAAATACCCGCTAAAACCAGAACGATCCAAGCCATGACGACGATGCTCCATTTGATCAGAGTCAGGTCGTCCTGACGAATTTTCTTCATGCAACAACCCATCTGGTTGCACCAAGGGAGGTCGTTCCTCCTGTCATTGATCGATAATTATATAAATAATTGAGGGAACTGGGTGCATGTTTTACATTTTTTGACCAATTGCTCACTTTAAAAGTGCAAATAAAAATACGACTGGCCTCAACCAGTCGTATTTTTTGGAGCCATGAGTGGGATTAAAATTTAAAACGTATCCCGGCACCATACAGCCATTCCTGATCAGATGCTGATTCCGTTTGCCAAGCAGTCTGCTCACGCCCCTGTTTGTATCCATAGGCCACATCAATAAAAGGCATGACCTTTTTATTGATTTCATAACGGGTTTCCAGCCCCAATTGTGCCGTGCTTAAACCGGTTTTTTGCGCATAGCTGGAGTCATCACTCAACACCACATTCAAGTCCAGATAAGGCTTAACAATCAGTTTTTGCGTCAGCAGCACATCGCGTTCGGTTTCCAGGCTCAAAGAAGTTTGATTATCCTGCCCGACATAGAGATAGGCATTGGTTTCAAAGAAATACGGTGCCAGCCCATGCACCCCAATCACGGCATCGACCTGATCCTGATCGACTTCCCGATTCTGGTCATTGCGATAGCGTAAACCGGCCTGCACATCCCAAAAATCGGCAACATTGCGACTGTACAACACTTTGGCATCATATTCCGCTTGCTCTGATTCAGCATCATCGGCATGCACTTTGATAAAAATCTTGTTTTCATCTGTGCCAATACGGGTTTCCAGTTCCGACTTTAGAACCCCTTCTCCATCGTTATTGCGTAACCAGCGACTTTCAAGCGTGGTTTGCTGATAAATCTGCCCGCCATGCTCCTTGATATGCTCGGCAGATGCAGCATCCTTCGAGTTCACATTTTCATCTTGAACAGCGATTACGGGTTTTGCTTTAACAGGTGTTTGAGCTGTAGTTGACACGACATGATGTTGTGAATGATCGACCGGTATTTCATTTTGTGCTGACGTCTGCGCTTCCGCCATCGGCATGGTTTGATGACTTGGCTGTGCAAAACTTTGTCCAGATAACAATAAGCATGAGGCACTCAATGTACTCATTACAAAGTGATTAATGATGCGCATGTGAGTCTCCTTGCTCAACTTGAGCTGGCGTAGCGGGTGAAGCTAGCATTTTATTTCCATCGACATTGGCCACCACCAGTTTGCTCATCATGCCCGATGACATGTGATAAAGCAGATGGCAATGAATTGCCCATTCGCCTACTTCATCGGCAGTCAGCAAGGCCGTGACCGTTTTACCCGGCGGCACAATCAGGGTGTGTTTATTCGGCATGTTGGCGCTACTTTGCCCATTTTCCAGCTGCATAAACATGCCATGCAGATGCATCGGATGTGCCATCATGCTGTCATTAATAAATTTCAGCCGGATACGTTCGCCATATTTCACCTGTAACGGTTCAACTTCAGTAAATTTCTTGCCATTGATAGTCCAGATATAGCGCTCCATGTTGCCGCCCAAACGCACTTCCAGCTCTCTCTCTGCCGGACGGGTATCGGGCTGTGGAGTGAGTGATTTCAAGTCGCTATATTGCAGTGCTTTATGCCCTGCTGGCGTTGAGGCATTGGCCCAGCCATAAACCACGGGTGCCTTGTGATCTACGGATGGTGTTACCGCACTATGCGACGCATGCGTTTGTTGTTGCTCAGATTCAGGCTTTGCTGGCTGTGGCATAGCGTGTTGTTGAGTCGCATGTTGCGAATGCTCCTGCATGGCAGCATGATTCATGTGCATATGCTCCATGGCTTGATGATTCATGGCTGTTGAATCATGCTGCATTAAATCCATCTGTTGATAATCCATGACAGTCGAATCATGTTGCATCGATGAATGATCCATCGTTTGATGCTTCATTGAGCCGGCACTGCTTTGATTTGTACTACTCTGATGATCATCCATCTGGGCATGGTTGGCATGATCACTGGATGCAGAACCGTGTCCCATATCTTCCATCGTCAGTAATGCACGTGGACGCGGCTTAGGCATGTGAATCGCATGCGTCACTGGAGAATTTTCATTATGCAGTGTCCCAATCGCAAACCCGCTCCGGTCAATCGATTCGGCTTCAATTTGATAATGATTGGCTTTCGGCTCAACAATCACGTCATAAGTTTCTGCATTGCCAATGCGAAACTCATCTACAGGCACCGGTTGAACCGGCTGGCCATCGGCGCTCACCACAGTCATCTTCAAGTCTGGAATACGCACATCATAAAAGGTCATGGCTGAAGCATTGATAAAACGTAAACGGACTTTTTCATTCGGCTTAAACATGCCGGTCCAGTTTTGTTCAGGCGTTTTACCATTGATCAGGAAGGTATAACCGGTGACATCAGACAAATCGGTTTTCAGCATGCGCATCTGGTTCCACATGGTACGGTCTTGCCAGGTACTTTTGAGTCCATCGCGCTGCACTTGCCTCAACACGTCGGCCACAGTTTCACGCCTATTTTGATAATACTCTGCGGACTTTTTCAGATTCTTTAAAATCTGTGCACTGCCCGACTGATGAAAATCGGACAGCATCACCACATAATCACGATCAGCCTGTTCATGCGCTGCTAGCGGCTTTTTCCCTTGAGGATAAATCACCAGGGCGCCATATAAGCCGTCCTGTTCCTGTCCTTTGGAATGCGAGTGATACCAATAGGTGCCGTTTTGCCGCACCTTGAAACGATAGACAAAATCAGCTTGTGGTTTAATGCCTTTAAACTGGTTAAAACCCGGTACGCCATCCATCAATCCCGGCAACAATAAACCATGCCAGTGAATGGAGCTATCCTTGTTTTTCAGATTGTTATGCACATGAATCACGGCATCATCCCCTTCTTCAAATTCTAGAAGGGGCGCAGGAAATTGACCATTTACGGTAATCCGTTTTAAGGACTTTCCGGTGATATTCACGCTCTGTTCATCAATGTTGAGATGATATTCTTTGACCGCGGCAAACGCCCACGATGATGACACTAAACACACCCCGATCACGAGGCTTTGACTTAATTGTATAGACATGACTGAACCTATAATTTAAAAATAAATAGTTTTTTTAAATCACGGTCAAGCTTTTGGGGGACGTAAAATCTGCTGCCAGAAACCGCTTAAATGCTGGGCGGAATAAGCAAAATTCAGCTGTGGATGTTCTTGAATGGCTTGCACATGCACCAGAGGGTGTGCTTGAGAATCCAGCCAGAGACTGAGACTCTGGCAATGCAACTGTAGGCAATCATTACAGCTGAAATGCTGCTGTTGATCGCTCATGCCCTGATGACAATCCAGATCATGGTGGGACACGTCTACCTGTTCGACAGGATGCTGCTGCATGTGCGGTTGAGTTTTGAGTGAATCATGGCAACCTGACATGGTCGTCATGGACATTTTATCTTCATGTTGAGCCGTCAATTCACTCATCATTTGCTGATGCATCGGCTGTTCAAATGCCAAGACAGCATTACTCCACCCGATGGCAAAACCCATCAGGAACACAAACCAAGCCTGTTTGCGTAATAAAGTGAGCACAGTATTGTCCTTAGCCGATGCACAATAAAAGATAAATCATGTTCTTTTGATTTCAGTCTACCAGCATAACCAAGATATAAGTTATACACAATTTTTAAATTTATGCTAAACAGTGTCAAGTCCGGTTGAATAATGCCAACTTAAACAATAAAGTTATTTTTTAAACAGTGTTATTTTTAAGCATAGATGAATAAAGCATCATATTTTTTAATGCCTTAACAAGCTAAAAAAGGACTCAGTTGAGTCCTTTTTATACATTTAATGTCTAATTATTAAGCTATTGATCTACAATTGTTTATAAACTAATCAAGTTATCCATATAGTTATCTACACAGATATCCATATGGTTATCCATAAAGTTATCCACAACTTAGCAATAATTAATTGTAGATTATTAAAGATTAACTGAACCTACTTTTGCCAGTTCCGAACGCATTTCATCAATGACAGCTTTATAATCCGGTTTGCCAAAAATAGCAGAACCAGCAACAAACATATCGGCACCCGCTTCAGCAATTTCACGGATGTTGCTTGGGGTCACGCCACCATCAACCTCTAAACGAATATCACGACCTGAGGCATCAATAATTTTGCGTGCCTGACGCAGTTTATCCAACGTCATGGGAATAAATTTTTGACCGCCAAAGCCCGGGTTTACACTCATCAACAAAACTTGGTCGACCTTGTCCAGCACATAGTCCAGATAATGCAATGGCGTGGCCGGATTAAACACTAGACCCGCTTTTGCACCGCCCGATTTAATCAGCTGTAAAGAACGGTCAATATGCTGAGTCGCTTCTGGGTGAAAAGTAATAATGTCAGCACCGGCTTCCAGAAAATCACCAATCATGCGGTCTACCGGTGACACCATCAGATGCACATCAATCGGCGCCTGAATACCGTATTTTTTTAATGCCTTACATACTCCAGCACCAAAAGTCAGGTTAGGCACATAATGGTTATCCATCACATCAAAATGTACAACATCTGCACCTGCAGCAAGCACATTTTCAACTTCTTCACCCAAGCGGGCAAAATCGGCAGATAAAATGGAAGGTGCAATTAAATATGGCTTGGACATGGGAGAACCTGGCTATGAATTTGAATTGATTTTTCACATTATAACAAATTGCATCTCACTGCTGTGACCCAATCCAAGTTATTCGCCCACTCAATCAGAGACACCAGCAAAAAAATAAGGAGCTTTGATGCTCCTTATTTTTTTGATAAAACCTGATGCTCGATAAAACTTTATGCTTCAAGTTGTACGGCATGAAAATGCAGATGGTCATCCATAAAGGTCTGAATAAAGTAATAACCATGATCATAGCCAGCATGTTCACGCAAAGTCAGGGACTGGCCTGCTTCGGCACAGGCCTGTTTGAATAATGCTGGATTCAGCTGGCTATAGAACTGGTCCTTAGCCCCCTGATCAATCAGAATCTCCTGAAACAAGGCACCTTTAGACTGAACCAGAGCGGTTGCATCATGCTTTTTCCATTCTGTCTGGTCAGCACCTAAATAATGTGCAAATGCCTTTTCACCCCATGGACATTCGCTCGGTGCACAAATAGGCGCAAAAGCAGAGACTGATTTAAATTTTTCTGGATATTTAAAGGCCAGTGTAAGTGCACCATGTCCGCCCATGGAATGGCCAAAAATCCCGACTGCATGTGCCTGAACCGGAAATTCCTCGATGACTACATCATAAAGCTCTTCAGCGATGAAGCTTTCCATTTGATAATGCTCCGCCCACGGTGCCTGAGTAGCATTAATATAAAATCCGGCACCCTGCCCCATGTCCCAGGAATCTCCAGCTGCGACCTGTTCACCTCGCGGTGAGGTATCCGGACTAATCAGGATAAAACCTAGCTGGGCTGCCAAACGTTGTGCATGTGCCTTGATGCTAAAGGTTTCTTCAGTACAGGTCAGACCCGCCAGATAAAACAGTACCGGACAAGCCTGCCCGCTTAAGGCTTGTGGTGGCAAGAAAATGCCAAATCTGGATTCCCCGTTCAATACCTTGGAATTCAGGCTATAAATTCGCTGTTCACCCTCAAAACATCGATTCTGCTGGATGAGTTCCATCATTATTGTCCTTATTGTGCTGCCACGCTTAATTGTGGGGTTTCTGTCTTGATTTCTGTTTTCAGGTCTGCTGGAAACAGGCGCTGCTCTAATTGCGGCAGCATAAATTCCATATTTTTGCCAATCGACCATTGCGGTTCAGAAGCTTCAAATCCTTGCGCTGTTTCCCATTGTGCCACGGTTTTTTTGGTCTGCTCAAAAGCGCCTTCTATAGACATCTGCTCACGCATGGCCTGATCAAAAAAGGCTCGTCCGAAATAGGTATAATCGGCTTCGTTAGAACAGCCAAAAGAAGAACGGTCCGCCGCAGATGCGGTAATAATTAAAGTATTATCATCTTGTAAGGCCGGGACAAAACTACCTGAATAACAGGCCGAAATCACAATCACCCGCCAGCGAATGCCAGACTTATCCAAGGTATCTCTGAGCCATTTGGGATCGACATCATTCAGATCGATCGGTGCATTTTCCATTTCAAATTCATTCGGCAAACCGTGCGAAGTCATGTATAAAAATAACACATCACTTTCTTTATTCATTTGCTGGCCAATACGGCGTAATGCCATCTCCATACTGGTACGCGAAGCAATGGGTATCTGGGTTCGGGTTTCCGGATTATTAACCAAAACCATTGAACGGCCAAAGGTACCGAAGCGCGTATCAAATTGTTCTTTAATCCGTTCTACTTCAGACTTAAAAACATCTTGATAGCCTGCACCTGCGACCCCAAGAAAATACCAGTGTGACTGGGCAAACTCACCATATTGGATAGATTCCAGCGACTTGTTCAAGATCCGGCTTTGCGCATAAAAGGCATCTTCAGCAAAGCTTGGCGGGGTTTCTTCCACTTTCCAGATCGGCTGGTTTTTAACCGACATTTGCCACACTACAAGGGTGAAAAGCGTTGCGGCAACGATCAGTGCCCGCTCCCACCACGGCCATTTTAATTCACGTGAAAACACCCATACTACCGCCAGACTTTGCCAGACAAACAGCACCATGAAGATGGTCGGCAAATAGTCATAGAACATGTAGGGCAATACATCAATATAGCCCAGATACTGGATCAAGCTTTGTAATAAGGCAATATGAGTATCCAGTACCAGCCACAACAAGGCCGGTACCAGCATAAGACGAAGATTATTAATCCGCTGCGACAGGAAAATACCGACAATCAACGCGATAAAAGGCCATAAAGCATAACTGATCAGGCCCTGTGAGTTGAACTGCCCGATCTCATCTGCACTGAGCCAACTGAATAAACTGTTGGCACTGCCGCCTAAAATTCCCCAAAAAATCAGTTGCAGAATGGATGGTCGAACAATTTGCAAAGATCGGCGCGAACCTAAAAAAAGCCACATCCCGGCAGTTTGGTTGCTCTTAAAATCATGCCAAAAATTGATGGAGGGTTTAAAGTCGATCATAAGATTTTCGGGGGGCTTTAGCTCGCGAGTTTACACTCTAAGTTTATGCTTGATGGAATTTTTATCAATGCTGCTTTGGGACTATATAACAAATTAATGCACATTATTGAAACAATTACCAAACTACTCGGGAAAATGATGCTGAAAATATGCATCAAAACGACAGGCATCTCCCTGCCATTGATGATCCGGTTCCAGATTAGCCAAATAGACAGCCAGACGTGGCCGCTTCACCACCACACGTTTTGCCACTTTTTGTGCCAAAGTTAACAGATTATCACCCAGATCCATTCCCCCATGTTCAGGCAATAACAGATGTAATAATTGCATCTGTTTTTTCACTTGTGCCTGTTTTTTAATGGCTTGCTGATTTTGGTCACGCTGCGGAAACATCGGATCAAGGTAAACCACATCCACCACTCGCTTCTGTTCAGCCTGCTGCACTAAATAGTCGGCAGAATCAGAAAAAACCAGATGAATTCGTGACACTACTGAACTGAGAAAAGCATCATTTTGCGCATGGTTTTTACTGTCTTCCAGTAAGGTAAACAAGACTGGATGCCGTTCAACCAAGGTAACTTCAGCACCCAAATGTGCCATTAACAAACTGTCATGACCTAAACCGGCAGTCGCATCAATTAATGTAGGCTTTTCACCCAGATTACAGGCGCGTGCAATCATTTCAGATTTTAACGATGAACGTTTTAAACGCGGTACTTCAGCTTGCCAGTCGGGCTGCATCTTCATGCCATTGGCACACAACCACAGACCCGACTCGTCTGCACATAAAGCCAGTTCAGGATTTAAACGCAGAAATCGGGCATTCAGCTTTTCAATGGTCTCAACATTTACAGTGACTCCACGCGAAGAAAGCACAGCAGAATACTGCTGTGCTTGTGCTTGAAACTGAGCTTCTGTAAACAAATGCATTACCAAGAAACCCAGCCTGTCCACCAAGTTGCCAAAATAAACAGACCAAAACCTATGCGGTAGTACGCAAATGCAGTGAAATCATGTTTCGATACATAGCGGATTAATGCACGAATCACGATAAGTGCAGAAATAAATGCCACAATAATACCCACAGCTAGAACAGCCATATCATTGCTATGCAAATCAGCCCTCATTTTATACATATCGAGTAAACCAGCACCCATTAATACAGGAATACCCAGAAAGAAGGAAAATTCTGCTGCTGCTTTACGTGATACACCTAAAAATAAAGACCCGATAATGGTTGAGCCTGAACGTGAAGTCCCTGGAAATAAGGCTAAACATTGAATCAGACCAATTAAAGTTGCTTGTTTATAGGTCAAATCATCAACTTCTTGAGTTTCAATGCTATGCGGACGGCGTTCAGCCCATAAAATAATAAAACCACCCACAATTAAGGCAATCGCGACAGTAATTGCATTAAACAGGTAGGCCTTGATGATATCGCCAAACGTTAAGCCGATAATGATGATTGGAATTGAAGCAATAATTAAGTTAATACTTAAACGGCGGCCCTGTTCTTGACCTTTTAAGCCACCGATTAAAGCGCCCCAAAGTTTGCCCCAGTACTCGTAAATCACCGCTGCAATTGCACCAATCTGCACTGCAACCGCAAACATATCTCTTTTTTCAATGGTCCAGAAATCTAAAAGCTGACCTGCTAAGATTAAATGCCCGGTACTTGAAATCGGTAGAAATTCAGTAATCCCCTCTACCAAGCCCATGATGGCCGCTTTAAATAATAATAAAAGATCCATATCTAACCTTAAGTTGCTTTAATTTGTTCTGGAATTTTTTTCCACGCATTATCACGCAAATATACTGGTAGTGCTTCTTCAGCCGCAACCCACTGCTGCTGCAATGCAGCAATACGTGCAATTTGTGCAATATCTTGTGCTGTGGCAACAATCTCTTTGAATTCTATAGCTTCAGGCTGAATTAAAGCTGAACCTGAACCGACAAGTTCAAATCTGATGGCCTGATTGGCAGCACTATAATTTAACAGTTGCTCTGTATCCACAGCCTGCATAATGCCGTGCTGATCTAGCTCAAAACTGGCAATATAAACTTCGTTCATGCGGGCATCCAGCACCGCAGTGACTGAGCGTAGACCCGCTACACGATAGGCTGCCTGCGCTAAGGCCTGTAAGCTTGAAACTGGAACTACCGGCAAATCGTTTGCCCATGCCAAGGCCTGAGTGACCGCTGCATTAATGCGCACCCCACTAAACGAACCGGGACCACGGCTAAATGCAATTGCAGTTAAGTCAGCAGCAGACAAAGCAAGCTGGTTAAAAGCTTGTTCGATCATTGGGAGAATCGTTTGCGTTTGTGCTTTTGCTCGTGCATCTAATTGAAAAAATAATTCTTGAGTGTCATCTACAATAGAAACGGAACACTGCTCATTGGCAGTTTCCAATGCCAGCAATTTCATGCACAACCTTAATTCATTTACATATAAAAACGTCGGATATGATACTCCACTCATGCGTGCTAGGCGAGATTTTCCATTCGCAGGATACAAAAAAGCCAAGTCTATACTTGGCTAAACCTATCCTTTAGAAATTAAAGTTCAACAGACTCTAAATGCTGAAAATTCTTGAAATGTTCTGCGTAGTGCATGGCACTCATTTTTAATTTGACTTCCGCTGCCTGATCTAAAGTCTTCACGATTTTTCCAGGTGAACCCATCACCACAGAATTGTCAGGAATCACTTTCCCTTCAGGAATTAAAGCATTGGCACCAATGATGCAATTTTTACCTATAACGGCATGATTCAAAATCACGCTGTTAATGCCAATCAAGCTATTATCACCAATGGTACAGCCATGCAGCATCGCTTGATGCCCTATCGTGACATAACTGCCAATATGCATTTCAATGCCGGCATCGGTATGTAAAACCGCATTTTCCTGAACGTTGGTAAAATCACCAAGTTTAATCTTGCTGTTATCGCCTCGGATCACGGCACCAAACCAGACACTGACCTGCTTTCCCATTTCCACTTGACCAATCACTGTGGCCGTATCTGCCACCCAGCCATCCCAAGGCTGATGTGTTGCTTGAGGTGCATGTTCCTTAAATTTGTACATCATTTTTTTCATCTTCCTTAATCTTGATATTGCTAAATTTATCTGGTCTGCTTAAGTTTTTTGCCGTAAAAGGCAGGCGAATTTAATAAAAAAGGCCATTCTTTTTGATAATTCAAACCATACTGAAACAGTGACACCAGCATCCGCGCAGTTAAGCCCCAGACAATTTCATTTTCCACACGCATGCTGGGAAAATACAAGGACTGATGAGCATATCGGACTTCATAGGGAATAGGCGGTGCATTCATTAAACTGCTGAGCGATGCAAAAAAAATACGGTCAATTTCAGTTGGTTGAGGTATCAATTCTACTTCAGCAGGAATCAGTCCAACCACAGGTTTGACTAGCATGCCATTACGGGCTTTTTGCATGGGCAAATCTCCAATCAACTGCACATCAAATGGATTAAGCGCAGTTTCCTCATAGGCTTCGCGCAAAGCGACCACAATATTACTGGTATCTTGCGGATCTCTTTTCCCACCTGGAAAAGAAACCTCCCCGGCATGATTGGATAAATATAAAGAACGGCGCGTCAGCAAAACTTTAGGATCGGACTCATCGGTAATCGCAATTAGTACAGCAGCCTGAGCAGGCTTTATACGCGTAGAAAAGCGCAACCTGTGCTGTAATAATTGTATTAATGAGTAGTCATCCATGTGTTACTGCTCCTGCTACCTTCTTTATTTCATCATAGCTGAATTTTTATTCCAAAGGATAGAAATGATGCCAAATTTGGATTTTTCAGTTATGCTGATCAACACCTTTATCATTGACGATGAATATGAATTTCTGTGTAATTTGCGGACATAAAACAACGGAAAAAATTCCACTCGGCGATCATCAACTACGCCGTGTATGTACAGATTGCGGTAATATTCATTATGTCAATCCCAAAGTGATTTGCGGTGCACTTGTATTGTGGGAAAATAAAGTTTTGCTTTGCCGCCGTGCTATTGAACCACGCTATGGTTTATGGACCCTGCCTGCAGGTTATATGGAACTGTTTGAAACCATGGAACAAGGCGCTGCCAGAGAAACTCGGGAAGAAGCTGAAGCTGAAGTCGAAATTGAACAACTTTACTGTATGTACAATATTCCCCGAATTGGGCAAATTTATGTGCTGTTTAAAGCCAATTTAGTGAATGGAATATTCGGTGCAGGTGAAGAGACCATTGAATCACATTTATTTGAAGAACATGAGATTCCCTGGACTGAACTTGCTTTTCCAAGCGTAGAACGGACCTTAAGACATTATTTTGCAGACCGTAAAACTGCTTCATTCGACATGCATTTAGAAACTTTAGGAACCCGTTTAGATCATACCGGTTAAAATTTTCTAATTTTTTAACCTACAAAAAAAAAGCCCATCATGAGATGGGCTTTTTTTTGCTTTTGTTAGATTTTAGGTTTTACGGTATAACATGAAGCCAAAGCAAAAGTTAATGTGCCTCCACTCAACTTGGCAAGTTGTTCATCATCAGTAGTATGTGTTTGATTATTGGTATTATAAACTTTTTGGAAGCTTGCTAAGGTACTTGCCCATTTTACCGTATCAACAGCAGAATCTTTAAATGTAACCTCTGCTGTGCCCGTATTAAGATTTAATAAGTTACTTACATTAAGTAAAGCTCCGCCAATCACAATACTATCTCCAGAACTTGAAGTCTTAATATTGGAATTCATACCGACTAAAGCACCATTAATATTACCCAACTTTGCATTCGCCAATACCATACGTAAGGAAAGAGTCCTATCATTTGTGAAAGCACGAGATACCGTACCTATGCGATATTGTTGTACACCATCATTTACATAAGTTGATGAATTAAATTTACTGCTATCACAAGAAGCCGTACTCATATCTCCTGTAGAGTCTGACTTCATATTGGTTCGAATGTTCCCCTTTTCGTCAATGACTATTCCGAGTACTACATCTGGCACCGTTGTATCTGTAAATTTAAATGTTAAATCTGCATACATCGGGAATAGATAACCTTCACCAAATTTCACATTATTAATTGTCTTAAATACCCTTTTATCTAAATACGTAATAGGGAAAATTTTGTACAAGTCCAATGTACCTTGAAAATTTTCACTTCCTATCGTCTGACGCCACAAACCAAAATCATATCTATCCGCCAGAGCCACTTCTGTTTTTCCAGTTAATAACTTATAGAATTTTTCTTTACCAGCAATCATATAGTCATTATATAAGGTTCCCTGATAAATGCTTAGAGGTGTAAGTACGTTATCAACCTGGAAATCAAAATTCTGATCAATTTTTTTGGTCACTGGATTAATCCAATGATTTTGTGCATTTGCTGTCATACGAATAGGTTTTGTAGTGGTCAGCAGTTTAGTATTTAAACCACCTATAGTCGATGTATTACTGATACCTGCTCCACGCCATTGCAAACCACTTCCGAAAGTATAACCATCACGATCGGTAAGCAACATGAAATGTCCAAATAGATGCTGCGTTGAACTATCCGTAGTATTACAGGTACTTTTATTACACCCAACCAAACCATCTGAACCACTTAATAAACTACCAAGAATACCAGACGTTGAAAATAACGAAAACTCCGGTTGATACACCCCTGCATTTGCAATAGTGGTGAGTTTTAGTACGGTAGTACGTGCCTGTTCATCACTTATAGTAGAAATATCAACCCAAGGTTTAAGGAGAGATTCAAATTCAATATCTGTTACATTGACAAATTTTTCCTGTGCAATGGATTCTAGGATATTTTCAAGATCACGTCTCATCTGATCGGTGATATATAAGGCTTGGATATCTGTTGGATCCACAATACTATTGCCCTGTTGTGCCAGTGCTTGCAATATTTTTGCAATTCGTATCGCAACTTTTACAGTGCCATCCGTATTCGAATTAATATCTACAGCCTTCTTCCCTGTTATTCCAAAAGCAATATCTAAAATAGTCAAACGAGGCAGTTGTGATGTGCTTACTTTGGCAATTTCGTTTAAGTTTAATGTGCCTAAATTAATTTTTTTATCTTTTTCACCCTTGATAAAGAAAGTAATTGTATCCCCAACTTTACACGCGCCTTGTGCTACGCCATTTTGTAAATCTAAATAGGTGACAAAGCTATTTTTTTTATCACTACTACAGGTAAAATTTAACCCATCCAATGGATAATCTAATGCAAATCCTAGGCAGCCTGCGGAATCTATAGTACACGCCCCATGTGCCGTACTGGAATCATAGACTTCAGGAATAACATTGGCACTTTCACCGCCACAACCACTTAAAGCTGCCATCAATGTCGTGAGGGCAAAAGGGAGTAAATATTTATTTTTCATCCTAATTCTCTTCTTATATCCTTAGCGAATTGCTATTAATTTTAATTGACCCTGATTGGTGAGCGCTTTATTTTCCAAATCTATCGCACTAGCTAAAGGAGTCAATAATATATATCGACTTTGAACAGGAATATGAACAATTCCTTCAATTTTTTGATGTGTAGTGGATGACTCAACAGCTTCATGATTTTTAAAACCTCCTGCGCCCTCAAGCACACAACCACTCGAATCTAAAAAAACTACAAATGGCCAATAAAAGGTCGGATTCTGTTGCCTTGATGCATAAGAGTTAATCTGAATATTCTGAATTGCATTGGAAATTTCCACAATTTCAAAATCAAATTGTTCTTTTAATGGTGCACGGGGCCAGACATTGACTTCCTTATCCAAACTGACAGTTTTCGCATTTTTAATTTTTTTATCCTGAATACATTGTTGACCTAAACTTTTAACAGCCTCTACTTGAGAAACCCGATAATAGGTCGATGACAATGCAATGGGGCCACTATCCTGTTTTTGATTCTTCTTAAAAATTGATTGCAGCAGGGATTTACTCACCCCTTTTTCACGCTCAACCATTTGTAAACGCGTCGCTCCATGCTTGGTATCGATGATACCTTCGGGCATAGCATAAAAACGCTTCTTACCTTCCAGATTAAATTCCTGGTCTTCCAGATATTCATTTTTTATATATTGCGTACCATCAATCGTTACATAGTTTTCCGCATTTTTAGCTTCTTTAGCTGTACTGGTCGCGAGATGTATAGTTTCTTCCACCTTTTTAGGGTTGGATTGAGACTGCAATACAGCTTTTTTCTTTTCCTCAGTTTTGGGTTCTACATACTTCGCTTGCGGTATTTTAGCCACATCAAGATGGGTAGAAGCTGTTTTTTTGGCATTTTGAACTACTACTTTATTTTCCCCCTTTAGTTGCAATGATGGGGGTGTTTGAGTAGCAGCAGTCTTAATTTCCGATTGATTAATTGAGGAATGGACTGATTGATTTTCTTGAACAATAGTATCTGCTGATGCAGATTTACTTACCTCAGTTTCTCTATTTTTGGGCTGAGATTTTTGCTGTACCACCATAGGCCGGCCATCTGGCCCAATAATAGTATAAAACTCGCCTGCATACGAAAAAGATACCTGCACCATACATAGTGTAAGTATCGATTTCACCAATGAATTCCCTTTCATTATTTTCAATTTACCTACCATCGTGTTCTATAATTCAATCCTAAAATCGTAACTTTGGTATCCGTTTTAACATTTAAACCCGCATATGGATTTAACAGAATATTATTTACACCCGTTTGGTTTGACAGACTACTCGTATTTGCCGGAATATTATCTTTGCTACGTAAAAAACCAATCGATAAATCTAAATCAGTATCTGCATCAAAACGATAGCCCACACCTAACCCAAACAATTGTGCATTGTTAATCGGAACCATTGTATTTCGCTTATTATCAGGAATTGCACTACTACGAGGTTCATAACCAGCTCGTAATTTCAAACGATCCGTTGCAGAATACTCCACACCTATGCCAAAATTCCAAGGTGAAGTAAATGCCAGCGGAAGTGCAAGAGAACTGTCCCCAATATTTTCAGATAATAATTTGGCAATTTTTAATGCTGAAACTTGTCGATCAAATTCAAATTTAAACTTGTCCCAAGCTTTATAGTCTGTCCAGCCTACATCAAAATTAACTTGTAAATCAGGTAAAACCTTATATTTTATTCCCGCCTGAAAATGTGCTGGATATTCAAAGTCCATTGAAACAAGTCCAGACTCGCTTGCAGGTATAGAATTCGGGAAACCTAAAATTGCAGCAAGAATTTGGCCCGTAGGAGATGACATTAAGCCATTAATCAGCTCACGAGGTGCCTTTGCATTATCAATGTGATATTTGCCTTTTAAGCGCATTTTTGCTGCACTTTGATACACCATACCAAAGCTAAAATCGTCAGTCGGCTCCCACATTATACCCAAGTTATAACTTGGACTAAGCGATTGCTCCATGGAAAGTTGCAATTGACCAAACTTGCCAAATGGATTCATGCCTTCTTTGGTGTTACACATTCCTAACAAAAGAATGTCGGTAATAATGTCCGAGTTTTCTTTAAAAGGCGTACAAACGACTTCATCAATCATTCGTAACATACCAATTAATTCATTGGGAAAACGCAAATCCGTTTTTAGACCAATGGCTTGGTATGACATACCAATAGAAGCCCCCACAGATAACTCATCATTCACTTGATAAGCAATAGATGGAGACAAATAGGTAATCCTTTCTAGAGCAACCTGTTGCCCCATATAATTCCCAGGATTACCATTTTCGGCACCAAAACCGGCAACCAAAGGTGCATACATTGCCGTGGCAAATGTTGTTTTGGAACCTGGTGGCTTATAGGCAATACCTGCTGTAGGTGCTGCCATAGGTAGACCCTCACCAAGATCAACCATTTTTTTCAATACGGGAACGTATAGACTTACGTATTCTACATCCCCATTGACGGTACCTTTAAAGTCTGTACATAAATCGGAAGAAACCTCTGGTCCATCATTACACACCATCGGGTCATCTGAATAGCCAAATACGTTATAACCAGCAGGAACTGAGAATTCCCGTTTAATGTCAAAATTTGCAAGAATCCCTTGTACATCAGTCTGCAGACCTTCAATTTTGGTCAAGGCTGCAGGGTTAAAATGAATTGCACTAATTCCTGGAGGATCTGCAGTAACAGCATTCCCCATACTCAATGATCTGATATCAACAGATAAGTTGGTACCTAATTGAGCAAAAGTTGCACTTGAACAGCCCGATACGATAATTGCTGCGGCTAACGGGCGAAGTCGAATCTTATACATACGACTACCCTCTTAGCGAAGTTTCTTACCGAAACCTAAAATATCAAGTGGGAATGACAGACCTAATGATACATCTGGTGCATCTTCTGTTAAGCCTATACCCACAGTTCCGTTGACAATGGTCTCAGGTGAAACACGAACACCCAATGAAATTGCTAAAGTGGAACTCGTCTGATCAGCCGGTGAATAACTTTCACCCGAAGTATAAGTAAATTGTGAACCTGTATTAAAACTTTGCTGATATGACATAGTCATAGACACATCATAATTAAATGAATAAGCAAAGCCTAAAGCAAAACCACCGCTGATTCCTGGTTCAAACTCATCAATGACGCGAGTACCACGGCGCTGGTTCAGTCCGGTTTCCTTAAAACCATAGTTGGCTGAAACGGAAGCGAAAAGTACAACAGGATCAATATACTTACGCGTACTTGCACCAATACCAGCAGAGTAATAACCTTTACCTGTAGCTAAATCATCAGTCGCATTAACTTCATAAGGACTATCACCCGTTTTGGTTGAAACATTCCCAAATAAAATCAGTGGTAATCTGCCTGCTTTTAGTGGAAATGGTTCCCAACGTGCACCAAAAGAAATATCACCTAAGCCAGCTGTAGAGGCATCTTTTAATAAATCTGTTTTAGCAACTAAAGGGACTGAAGCAGTGAAGGTCAGATTATCTAAAATACCATACTGAGCAGTAAAGGTATTGGTAATGGAATGAGCTGCATTTTCTTGAACACGAAGTTGATACAACTGCCCATTAGCCATCTCTGCATCAATCTGTGTATCACGATAATATGTATAATCAATATCATAATAAGATGAAATATCACCTTTTTTGATTAATGAATATTGTCTCTCATTGGAGGTAAAAACTTCTTGCAGGTTTGCTTCTTTACTAGCATCTCCTTCTTGCTGTTGTAATGCTGAAGAAGCTTGTGTATGTGCATCAACGGGTTGTGATTGCGCGGTTGTACTACTATCTACAGACGCTAAAGCTGTTGCCTCATCAGCTTGTTCATCAACAGCTTCATATTCACCAAGTGCTGACTCTTCCTCTGCGCTCACGGTTGCTACCGTTTGTGTATTTGCAGGCTGCGATGCTGTAGAGTCAACTTCAGTTTCTTGCTGATCTACAACCTCATATTCTCCAAGTGCTGGTTCTTCAGCTGCATATGCCACCCCTATTGCCATTTGAACACTCAAAGCCAATAAAGTTTTGTTCATCCATTTACAATTCATATTCCATCCCACCATTTTTCTTTTTTTAATCTGCCACTTTTATACTTTATTTACTTTTATAATAAAGGCGTAAAAAATTATATGTTGATTCCCCAAACTTTTCTGAGCTTTCGTTTACATTTTTATCTAACCGAATTGTTGAGGCTTTATCTGCAATTTTATCCATATAAAATTGTGGATATTGAATATCTACAAAAGCATAGCGATTCACAGTGGCATCTTCAACATGTCGCAAATCTGTATCATGCAATGCCAATAAATTTTTTCTTTGTTCCGGTGCAACATTAATTAAAAACAGGGTATTATTTTCCCAAATATCTTTGAAACGCGTTTCATCAAAACTGATATTGCCCAGCGCAGGATCAGCCACATAAACACGTCCATTTTTATATGCTTTAAACACAACAAAATGTTTAAATCCTGCATAAGAAATTGGCACAATTGCCGGTTCAGCCTGTTTAACTAAATCTGAAAACTCCCCTTTATATCCACCACTTTCCAAACCCATGGCTGCGACAAAGCGTTTCATATCTAAAAGAGAAAAACTACGGCGTTCAATAATTTTTTCAGTTTCACCAAACTTTAATAGACCATTCATGGTTTGTTGTTCTGATAACTGAGTACCCACATAACCATTCATCAATGTGGTTAATGCAGCTGATCCACAACTATAGTCATAGGCTTGGCGAACAATACCTCTAAATTGATCTTCCAGGGCGGGCTTAATAAGTACAGCTTCCCGGTGCATGCGATTGAAGGAATCTTGCCGAGAATCCAAGGTTTCAGTGTAATACACAGCTTCCGCTGGTTTTTTCTTAATTTCAAAGGCTTCTTTGGCAGCGTAATATATCAATGCCGAGCCTAGTGCGATCTCTAACATATATTTTGACTTTTCTAGTTAGCGGCATGACGTGCCTTTGTTCATTATTTTTTTAGAGCTTATGCTCTACATCCATGTAAAAAGGAAGATAACCTTTTTTATAAAAAAAAACAGCTTTTTTTTAGTTTTTTTGAAGAATTTCACATTATTTTTGTAAAAAAAAGCGCGTGATTTCACGCGCTTTTTTTTAATTCAGAATTAACGACCGGAAATCGTAATTACAGAACCTTTAGCCATTGATGTAGGTGAATTCATATAATAGGTTTGTAAACCTTGCACTTCCACATCACCAATAGTACCTGCAGTAGCAGTACCACGAGCACCTAGAGGTGTAGCAGTAGTAACAGATGCTGGCTTAGAACCTAAAGCAATCGCTTGAACATAAATGTCTGTTGCATTTGGACTATCATTTAAAATAACAAGCCCACCTGGAGTGACTTTAATTTTATTCGAAATAGACAAATCAGTACCATTAGCGTCAGCTACTTGGATCTTACCTAACCAGATGTCACCGCCACCAGCAGAATCATGAATACCAAGATCTGAAATTGTCAAACCACCTTGCATAGTTGTAGAAAGGTTAATCATAGCCCCTTGTGGAGATGCACCCAACTGAACATTTGCAGTCATTACACCAGTTTTAATATTAAGACCAGTTATGATTTTATTATAGTTATCTGATGCACCGCGACGGATTCCAGTTGCAGCTGTATCACCAGACTTCGCTACACCAATCTCACCAATACTAATATCTAAGCCAGATACTTGTGCAGCAATATTAATAAATGCCCCACCAGCTGCAGTAGTACCAGCATCGGTATCAATTTGTAAATCAGCCAAGTTATGTGAAGGTAATAAACTTGCCATATTTGCAGCAATTACAATACCATTAGTAGCAGTAGCACCAGTGCCATTACCTTTAATAACAATTGCACCTGCAGTCGACGTACCACCTAAAGCAGTAGCAGTTAAACCATCATTATCATGAATTAATAGCTTTTCAATTTCGATTTTAGAAATACCAATCCCGATGTTAATACCATCTTGACCAGTTGTAGCACCCAATGAAGCATCATCCATTGCTTGCATTGCCATAGCATTTGCACTAATTGCTAATGAAGAAACTAAAGCAAGTTTAGTAAATTTTTTCATTTCGTACTCTCCCAAGAGTATTATTTTTTTGATTGTTAACTACTCGATTTCACTGATTGTTTTTTATTTTTTGACAATAGTGAGTCTTTCCTTGAGCAGCTGATTTGCCCTAGTTAAGTTATATCTGTGTGATTTTTTGTTCAACTGCTGTTGGTCGCAATCTATAGGTTACCGATAAACGGTATTTACAAGTTTTATGCATAAACAATGTTATAGAATATGTCATCTATGTATCGACTTTATAAAGCAACCTCGTATGAATAAGTCTGTTATTTTTGAAAAATTGCTGATTAAACAACAGCTTAATCCTACTCAATTTCTTTTATGCCTATCGCATCTAAACCATGTCGTTTACTTAAAAAATTTAAACCAACCTGTTATTGCACTTTTTGCCTCCGAATATATGCTGATTCAGAATCAAAAAATTCAGAAATTTAACAGGACATCATTAAACCAATATCAACAGAATGCTGAATCAATTGATTTCAATCATTTTTTCAAGAAAAGCTTACAAAACTCTCATTCTGATTTTAATGGCGGTTTAATTGGTTTTATCAGTTATGATGAGGCTGCCCAGCAACAGGTCAACATTCGATCCAAAAATCAGCCTTCTTTATTTTTAGGTATTTATTACAGCTATATTAAATTGACCGATCAAGGCTGGACTTTTTTTAGTTATGAGCATGATGCTGAAGCGATTTTTCAAGTGATTCAGGAGGCCTTACAAGATAAAGACAAGCAAAATAAAAACCATCAAACGTTTACACTTATGCAACCTTGCACTGCACGCTGGAGTAAACAACGCTATGTCACTGCCTTTAAACAGGTTCAAGATTATATTCGAGCCGGCGATTGCTATCAGATTAATTTGACTCAGGAATTTACAGCCAAGGCACAAGGGTTGTTGCTGGATACTGCAGGAGCATTTTGGCAACTGACCGATGCCCCTTATTCGGGTTATCTTAAAATTGATGATTTTGAATTATTAAGCTGTTCTCCCGAACTGTTTATCAATTTTGAAGCAGACCGAAAAATCACTACAAAACCGATCAAAGGTACAATGCCCCGCTATAAAGATGCCGAACAAGACGAACAATCCAAACAGAGCTTAATTCATTCGAAAAAAGACCAAGCCGAAAATGTGATGATTGTGGATTTACTGCGTAATGATTTAAGCGTGTACGCGGAAACAGGATCAGTTAAAACTCCAAAACTTTTTGAAATCGAGTCTTTTAATCAGGTTCACCATATGGTCAGTGAAGTCACGGCCACTTTAAGGGAAGATGTTAATCCTTTTCACATGCTTATGTCTGCCCTTCCGGGTGGTTCGATTACTGGCGCTCCCAAAATTCGAGCCATGCAAATTATAGAAGAACTGGAAGGTGCTCCACGTGGTGCCTACTGTGGCTCGATGGGGTATTTTAATTTTGACGGTACAGGTTCATGGAACATACTGATTCGCTCCATTCAAAAATATCAGGATGAACTTTCCATTTGGGCGGGTGGCGGCATCACCATTGCGTCAGATTGCGATGCTGAATATCAGGAATGTTTTGATAAAGTTTCTGCCATGCTGGATTTACTCAATACCTGGTATAAACCGGAATAATCCTTATAAAAATGAATAAAAAAGCGAACTCGAGTCTTAACTCAGGTTCGCTTTTTTATTGCTTAAATCCTGCTTTTTCGCAAAGTGGGATTTAAGAAGATTCAAGCTAAAATATCGTCTTTTAAGGTATTCACCAGGCGCTGGTTTTGCTCATCTGTACCGATAGTAATACGTAGGAACTGGTTAATACGCGGCTTATTGAAATAACGTACGATGATGCCACGTTCACGCAATTCATCAGCTAATTCAGCTGCATCTTTACCTGGGAGTGATGCAAAAATAAAGTTTGCACTCGATGGCAAGACTTTAAAGCCAAGCTCAACCAATTGCGTCACTAACTTTTCACGGCTTGCAACCACTTTCTCATTTTGCGCTTCGAAGTACTCTTGATCTTCAAAAGATGCCACAGCAGCTGCAATCGCAAAACGATCGATTGGATAAGAGTTAAAGCTGTTTTTGACTGCTTCCAAGGCAGCGATGAGATGAGGCTGTGCAATGGCAAAACCAACACGCAATCCAGCCAGTGAACGTGATTTAGAAGTGGTTTGACATACGACTAAATTGTCGTATTTTTCCACCAAATTAACCGCAGATTCTGCACCAAAATCAACATAAGCTTCATCAATCACCACCACAGAATTGGGGTTGGTCTGAAGAACTTCTTCAATGGCTGATAAGCCGAGTGCAATACTGGTTGGTGCATTCGGATTGGTAATGATAATCCCACCATTGGCTTGCTTGTAGTCATCCACCACAATTTCAAAGTCGTCATTGAGCGGCAGCACTTTGGTTTTTACCCCAAAGAACTGGCTATAAACCGGATAGAAACTGTAGGTAATGTCCGGGTACAGCACTGGCAATTCCTGTACAAAAAATGCTTTGAAGATGTGTGCCAGCACTTCATCAGAACCATTACCGACAAATACATTTTCAACTGCAACATTTTGCTGCTTGGCAATGGCTTGTTTTAAAGCCGATGCATCAGGGTCTGGATATAAACGCAATACATCTGCTGAATTTACCAATACCGCTTGAACCGCTTCCACTACTTTAGGTGATGGTGGATACGGATTTTCATTGGTATTGAGTTTTAATAAATTTTGGATTTTAGGTTGTTCGCCAGGTACGTAAGGTTCTAGTTCACGTACTTCAGGACTCCAAAAACGCATTTGTTCTGTTGTGATGGTCGACATTTTATTTTCTCTTATTTCCCTCTCCTAACCTCTCTTGCGCTTTGCTTTAAAGCAATCCTTAAAGCTCGCTCAGGGAGCGGAATCTTCATCTCATAAATGATGGAATCAAACATTAAAGTTATTCTGATCATATGAGTTTCCCTCTCCTTTCAGGAGAGGGTTAGGGAGAGGTTTATAATTTTAGAAAACCAGATTTACTATCTAGCCTATGATTTATTACTGATAACGATAACGCGCTGAACGTGCATGGGCATCCAGATTTTCCTGTTGCGCCAAGATATCGGCAGTTTTCGCTAAAGTTTTCACGCCTTCTTGAGAGCACATGATCAAGCTTGAACGCTTCTGGAAATCATATACGCCAAGCGGTGATGAGAAGCGTGCTGTACCTGATGTTGGCAATACGTGGTTAGGACCGGCACAGTAATCGCCAATCGCTTCAGGCGTATAGCGTCCCATAAAGATCGCACCTGCATGACGGATCTCTTCAGACATTTCTTGCGCTTCGTCCAGACAAAGCTCTAAATGCTCAGGCGCCACTTGGTTGATCAAATCAATCGCTTCTTGACGATCTTTCACCAAAACCAGAGCACCACGATTGGCAATAGAGGTACGGGCAATATCAGCTTTAGGCAACTCAGCTAGATGATCTTCAATTGCCTGTTCAACGTCGTTTAAAAGCTGTTCATCTGGTGTAATGAAAACAGCTTGAGCCACAGTATCATGCTCAGCTTGAGACAATAGATCCATCGCTAACCATTTCGCGTTATTTTCGCCTTCGGCATAAACCAAAATTTCAGAAGGACCTGCAATCATGTCAATCCCGACTTGACCAAACACCGCACGTTTAGCCGCAGCCACGAAACGGTTACCTGGACCGGTAATTTTATCGACCGATGGAATGGTTTCGGTACCATAAGCCAATGCAGCAACCGCTTGTGCTCCACCAATGGTAAATACACGGTGCACACCAGCTAAATATGCCGCTGCCAATACCAGCGGATTGAGCTCACCATTCGGTGCAGGAACCACCATAATAATTTCAGGCACGCCCGCAACATGTGCAGGAACCGCATTCATCAACACAGAAGATGGATAAGACGCTAAACCACCCGGTACATAAATCCCGACACGGTCAAGCGGTGTAATTTTTTGACCTAATGTATTGCCCAAAGCATCAACATAGGTCCAGCCATCCTGCTTTTGTGCTTGATGGAATTCGCGAACACGGTTAGCCGCCAATTCTAAAGCTTCACGCACTTCTGTATTTAAGCCATCGAAAGCTGTCTTTAACTGTTCTTGTGACAGTTCAAGATCTGAAAACTGATGCGCTGGATGTCGATCGAACTGTTGAGTGAGTTTAAGAACATGAGCATCACCATACTGACGAACATCAGCGATGATTTGGTCTACTGTTTTTAAAAGTTCAGGATCACTAACTGTCTCAAAAGCCAACAAGTCAGCAAAAGCTTGCTTGAAGTTTTGATCTTGAGTCGATAAACGTCGCATCAATTTACCCACAAGGTTTGAATTGGAAAAGTTTAGTTTACCTTGTTTCCTGAGTATTGTGGGCATTTATACTGCAACTATTGCTTGGGATTTCATAGAAAATTACATTGATGCGCATGAATATTTCTTATGATAAAAATCACCTATAAAAAAACCGCCCAGCAGGACGGTTTTTTATTTTCTATCCAGTAAGCTTATTTAGCTTTTTCACGTTCTTCCACAGCTTTTTCAAGCTGGGCCAGAATTGGATTCAATAAGGTTTGCTTACGTTTGAAGCTGGCTTTATTTACGATCAAACGTGAAGATACTTTGCAAATTTCTTCAAGGGGTTCAAGACCATTGGCACGCAAGGTATTACCGGTATCAACCACATCGACAATGTAATCACCCAAACCAACCAATGGAGCAAGTTCCATTGAACCGTAAAGCTTAATGACATCAACCTGCTCACCTAAGCTTGCATAGTATTGACGGGTTAAGTTCACGTATTTGGTGGCAATTTTTAAACGGCCTTTCGGACGAACCATATTCACTTTGCCCGCTGTCATGAGTTTACAGTTGGCAATTTTAAGATCCAATGGCTCGTAAACATTTTGTGCGCCATGTTCCATCAGCACATCTTTACCCGCAACACCTAAATCTGCCGCACCATTTTCAACATAAGTCGGTACATCAGAAGCACGTAAAATTAAAATACGTACCTGTTTATGGGTGGTTGGGAAAATCAACTTGCGAGATTTATCCGGATCTTCCAGCAAGTTAATCCCTGCTGTTTCTAGCAGAGGTAAAGTCTCTTTTAAAATACGTCCCTTACTTAATGCTAAAGTTAAACCATGATCAAAATTACCCATAACGTCAAAGTTTGGATCATCGTTTCTCATATCGCTCATTAACTTACTCGCTTAATTTGGGCACCTAAACCTTGTAATTTTGCTTCCACATCTTCATA
This sequence comes from Acinetobacter sp. SM34, assembly GCF_022012365.1. NCBI lineage: Bacteria > Pseudomonadati > Pseudomonadota > Gammaproteobacteria > Moraxellales > Moraxellaceae > Acinetobacter > Acinetobacter sp. SM34. Next base: position 62,791 of record NZ_JAKLTP010000018.1, read on the forward strand.
ACCGCGGTCAATATGATAGATACGGTCAATCAGGGTTTCACCTTCAGCAGCTAAAGCAGCCAAAACCAAAGAGAAAGAAGCACGTAAATCCGTTGCCATCACCGGTGCTGCAGAAAGTTTTTCTACACCCGTAACCACAGCATCATTACCTTCGACCTGAATGTTTGCCCCCATGCGTGACAACTCAGGCACATGCATAAAACGGTTTTCAAAAATCGTTTCAGAAATTGTTGCAAAGCCACGACCAATCGCATTAACAGCCATGATCTGAGCTTGCATATCGGTTGGAAATTCTGGATGCGGCAAAGTCTGGAAGCTGACGGCTTTAGGACGCTTGCCCATCATATCAAGTTCAATCCAGTCGTCACCACGGGTAACTTCTGCACCCATTTCTTCAAATTTATCTAAAACTGCTTCAAGTAATGCAGGGTCAGTATGCGTTGTTTTTACTTTGCCGCCAGTAATAGCAGCTGCAGCCAGATATGAACCTGTTTCGATACGGTCAGCAACTACTGCATATTCACAGCCATGTAAGCTTTCAACACCTGTAACTACAAGCGTATCTGTATCCAGTCCTTCAATTTTTGCACCCATGGCAATGAGCATTTGTGCAAGGTCAGTAATTTCAGGTTCACGCGCAGCATTACGAATTGTGGTGACGCCATCAGCCAATACCGCCGCCATCAGAATATTTTCAGTACCGCCCACAGTCACCATATCAAAGACAACTTCGCCGCCTTTAAGACGACCGTCAACTTTGGCATTAACATAACCGGCTTCAACCTCGATCTCTGCACCCAAAGCCTCTAGCGCTTTTAAGTGTTGATCGACTGGACGTGAGCCAATGGCACAACCACCTGGTAAAGATACTTTTGCACTACCATAACGCGCCAATAAAGGACCAAGCACCAAAATTGATGCACGCATGGTTTTGACCAGTTCGTATGGTGCAAATTGATTGTCTAATGTTGAGGTATCTGCTTTAACCGTGTCGCCTTCATAGGTAATTTGTACGCCCAAACCCGCAATCAACTTCACTAAGGTGTTGACATCTTTCAAGTTTGGCACGTTAGTCAAAACAGTGGGTGTTTCAGGCAAGATCATTGCAGCAAGTAATGGAAGTGCTGCATTTTTTGCACCAGAAATACGCACTTCACCTTCGAGCTTAACACCGCCCTGAATTAAAAATTTATCCATCTAGTTCTAAGCTCCGAATAAGCTTGCTTTACGCCATTCTTCTTGGGTCATTGCACGAATAGTTACTGCATGTACTTCGCCGCTAGCAATATATGAATTTAACGGAGCATAAACCGCCTGTTGGCGTGCGACAGGACGCTTGCCCTCAAATTGTTCATCGACAATTCGAAGATCAAACTTACCACCTTGCCCACTAACTGCAACTTCAGCCTCTGGAAAAGCAGCTTTTAAAATTTCAGTGAGCTGTTCACTATTCATCACAAAGACCTCTTATAGGACCAACGGTGTAAAAACCTGCCATTTTACTATAAATATGAAAAATAAAGCATTAACGTATAACATTTAATATATAAAAAAAGAGGTCATCAAAAACCTCTTTTCGTTCAAAAACCGAACTATGCTAGCAATGGCTGGGACGCAACCTGCATTTTCCGATGCTTATGTAACTGTCTTTTAAGTTTTTCTGTTAATTTTTTAATTGAAGTATACATATCATCAGCTGTTGCCTGTGCAAATAATTCTGCCCCCGGTACACGAATAATAGCTTCAGCAATATGATTTAAACTTCCTTTTCTTGAACGTTTATCTACTTGATGATCTTTGGTCAATTTTACCTGCATACTATTAACTTGGTCTAAATGCTTGGTCATTTCAGCAAATTTTAAGCGGATATTATCTTCAATTGCAGGGGTGATAGTTAAGTGATGACCACGAATTGTTATTTGCATAATTCTATCCCTCACCTTCTTTAGGATTAGTTAAAGTCATAGCCGAAATGATCTGATGACAGAAAGAAAAATTCTGCAATTCACAATTTAAATCATCTCAACCACTCCTTTAAAAGAAAAAAGATTCATTATGTTGTCATAATGAATCCATAGAATAATCAGATTTTAAAAATTAGATCAAGACTTTTCGCTCAGAAGATGATGGAATATGTAACGACTCTCGATATTTAGCAACAGTTCGACGTGCCACATCAATCCCATCTTCTTTCAATAAATTGGCAATAATATTGTCAGATAAAGGCTTACGCGGATTTTCTTCTGAAATTAATTTTTTAATTTTCGCTCGAATCGCAATAGACGAAGCCTCTCCACCAGAAGTAGTCGCAACATGACTGGAGAAGAAATATTTCAGCTCAAACAAGCCACGTGGTGTCAACATAAATTTATTGGTTGTCACTCGTGAAACAGTCGACTCATGCAATTCAACTTCTTCTGCAATATCGCGAAGTACCAAAGGTCTCATCCCTTCAGCACCTATTTCCAAAAACATTTTTTGATGTTCTACGATACAGGTCGCAACTTTCAATAAGGTTTTATGGCGCTCATCAACGCTTTTAATAAAGTTTTTTGCATCTAGCATTTGATTGCGCAGATATTGATTATCATTACTTTGATCTGCACGTTTAATCATATTGGCATAAAAAGAATTGACCCGTAATTTAGGCATAACATCTGGATTGAGTTGTACTTGCCAATGATCATTCTTTTTCATGACCACCACATCGGGAATTTGATAATCCGAGTCTTTCTCTTCAAACTCCATTCCCGGATAGGCTTTTAATGTTTTTAACAGGTCAACTGCACATTTCAACTGATCTGGATTCAAACCAGTCTGTTTAACCAGCTTTGGCAATTCATTCGAAATCAACAACTCGTAATGACTTAACAAGGTTAACGCTTCACGACGATAAGCAGTATGCACAGGTAAACTGTCTAATTGCACAGATAAACATTCAGCCAGGTTACGGGATGCGACACCAGCAGGATCAAGATGTTGTATATGTTTTAAAACCACCAGAACTTCATCATCTTCCACTTCATCATCGTAATCCATCGATTCCAATAAATGCTGCACAGATGCGGTGATTTCAGAAATTTCTGCATCCAAAAACCCTTTTTCATCCAAAGAATCAACAATACAATGCGCGATGAGTCGATCAACTGCTGAAAAATGCAATAAATTAATCTGTTCAAGTACGTGTTCTTTTAGGCCTAAATGCCCCTGACGATTATCTTCACGATCTTCATATTCAGGAGAGCCCAAGCTAGTCGGTTGATGGGTATATACATCATCCCAATCCGTATCTACCGGCAGATCATCAGGCAAGGTATTGGCATTCAACTCATTGGTTAAGTCTTTGTCATTACGCTCCTGATCTTCCAAAGAAGTTAAACTTTCAATATTCGATAATTCTTCTACTTTTTCTAATAAAGGATTACTATCCAGTTGAACCTGAATTTCCTGTTCAAGCTCTAAACTCGATAATTGAAGCAAACGAATGGCTTGCTGCAACTGCGGTGTCAGTGACAAGGAGTTCGCAACTTTTAATCCAACCGATAACTTCATAATTCCTCTACTCTTTTTTTGAACATTTGTTATAAGCAATTTTTATGCCTATTTATAATTTTATAGCATAGATTTTTTTAAAATCCTACATTTTTGTCATCCGATCAGCCGAACCCGTTGCAAAATGCAAATACCATCAAACACGGTCTTTCAGCGTACTTAAATACAGACCAGATCAGGGGCAACAGCAGCTCTCGCTTTTTATACTTTTTGATGTTTATGACTTAATTTAAACTTTTTACCTTCCCTT
>NZ_JAKLTP010000019.1:0-62074 GCF_022012365.1 Acinetobacter sp. SM34
CGACCAGTTCAATCGGGCTTTCCAGACGTTGCAGTAAGGTTTTAAGTTGGGCTGAAGTATTTTGATCTAACATGGCTAACGTCTCCAAAGGAGTAAATATTTATTTGATGAGAGAATAATAATAAAATCTAAAATATAGGTAAAACAGTTTGTTTTTATAATTATAATCGAAATATCAGATTAATAAGGAATTTGTTTAACCTTAAGTAATTGATTACCCTTGCAATTTCATTAAATTCACTTCAACGATTCAACAAGATCACAAAACAGTAAAAAAGCCCTATACGGGGCTTTTGAATTTTATCTTGATAAAATTTCATTTTTATCAATGGATACGCTGTTCCACCCTGATTATTCTTGCTTTTAAGTGCTGCGCCAAGAAAAATAAAACCAAGCTTAAAATTGTAAATAGAACCGAAATTACAATGATAAAAAATTTCGCCACCACACTCATTTGTTCAGCTTGTTGCACCTGCTTGGACACACTTTCAGCCATCGGGGTCAAAGTTTTGCTATATAACTGATGCTGCATGGTCCATAACTGTTCGGGTTTAAAGCCATATTCAATAAAATTTGGATCTGTTTTTTCCGCTTTGACCAACGCCAAGACTTGAGGAATAGCGCTATCTTTATCGACAGGTTTATGTAGCAGTGCCGTTTGTGCCAGCAAATAGGCTTTTACTGATGCATCTACATCAGATTGCTGTAAATACTGGGCCAATTCACTCTGCTGAATATTTTTATCATATTGAATAGCTTTGGCATAAACATCACGGTCATCATTATTTAAATCATATTGCAGATAAGTCAGGCCTGACCACAGCACAACAAAAGCAATGATCCAGCCGACAAACTTCAAAATAAAAGATTGAAAGCGAATATAAAAGAAACGGATTTTTTTCAAAAAATGAATGACAAAAAATGCCCCGACAAAAGACACGAACAGCTTCAGAATCAGCCAGCCAAACCACGACAACAGATTGTTAAAATAATCCGTATGCTGACCCAGTTCGGCCAGATTTGCATCTACACTCATGGGCATATGTAATTGCTTTAACTCAGTGCTAATCCCAAAAAAACTATAGACAAAATCATGCTGTAAAAATAGCGCCACCACAGATGCCAGAAAAATGGTGCTGCTGGTCATCGCCAATAACATCACATTGCGTTGGCGTTTCTTCAGCACCACCACACCCGATTCAATCTGTTGCGGATTTACAGCATATTCATCTAAGCGGGGCAAACGGTTTCTCCTGAAGTCAGACAATGAACTTAAGTATAGGGTTAAGATGGATTGACCTCACTGCGACTGGATTCAATCACCAGATGATTCAGATTTTCCTGCAAGGCACGTAAGCGTGTCGTGGCTTCAGCACGTTTCTGCATACCCTCTTTTTGCACCTGAATCACATCATTTACTGTTTTAATGAGGGTATTTTGTACATGTTCAAGTGTTTCAATATCAATCACTGAGCGCTGGTTGGCTTTGGCCGTAGCCACCGAATTTTGATGCAGCAGGTCGGCATTACGGCGTAACAGATCATTGGTCGCGTCATCAATGCTATTGGCCAGCTGTACACTGTTTTTCTGCTCATTCAGGGAAATGGCCAGACTGATCTGGTTTTTCCATGCCGGTAAGGTAATGTTTTTAATCGCATAGAACTTATCCACCAGCATCAGGTTATTGGACTGAATAATCCGGATCATCGGTAAGGTTTGCATGGCAGACTGCTGTAAAATCTGTAAATCACTGACCCGTTTTTCCAGATTATTGGCCAGATGATTCAGGTCATAGACCTTTTGCACCGTTGGCTGATCTTGGGTTTGGCTGCTTAAAGCCGCAATTTGCTGCTGAATTTCCTGCTCTTTCAACTTTCCGGCAGCAATATAAATCCCCAATTGCTTATATTCATCCTGCACCCCCTGAAACATTTTATCCAAAGTGTCGACACGGGTTTTTAACCCCGATTGGGAAGTTTCAATTTCCTTGACCAATACATCAATCTGTTCTTTGGTGCTATTAAAATGCTGATTGAAACTTTGCTTGGCCCCTTTCATTTTACTGATCAAGCCCCCGAAGAAACCACTGCTCTTTTTCTTGTTTAAAATACTGCTGCTATTTAACTGCTGGGCAACCTGCACCACCTGATTCAATTTTTGTCCGGTGCTATCCAGTTCTTTATTTTGTACAAGGTTCAGCAGCTCATCGGTATAACCCGAAGTTTTTGTCGCAATATTTTTCCCATATTCAGCCACTGCGTTATGGCTCATTTCAGCCAGTTCCTGATGTGCATTCATCACTTCATTAAAGTCAGAATCCTGCAAGCCAATTTCTTTTAAATTCAGTAGCTGAAATTTTTGCTGAACCACGTCTGGAGTAATTTCAGCGGGTAAATCTTGAGGTTTAAAATCAGTCATGCTTCACCTGAATATGATCATTAATGTATAGGTTTCTCTAACGATTTTCTTAAAGTTTTAATCAAAGTCTCCCGGCTATGATCCAGCTTTTCCAATTCAATGCCCGAACCGCTTTGATTGCTTTGTTTAACATGATATTGCCAAGCCGGAATCAGTACTTGCTGTGCTTCTTTAAACCGGTCCAGCAAAGCAAAAGAAAGTTGCTGAGATAATTGCATCTGTGTAATTGCAATATCATTACTGGCCTGCAAGGTTTGTAATGAATTGATCTTTTTCGATAATCTTTCTGAAAAATTATCCAGAGGATGCTGATTCTTGACGAAATTTGGATATTCCAGCAAAAATTCTTGCGCAGCCAGAATGTATTTCGCCATTTGCTCGCGATGCCCAAGCAATTGCTGAAAGCGTGCCTGCGACTTTTGAATCTCAATCTGTAATTTTTGACTTAAATGATTGGCCCGATTGAGTAATTGATCCAGGTTTTTATAATACTCAACTTGCCCCGAACCATATTCCAGATCAACCCCCAACCACTTTTGCCAGGCATTAAACTTACGGCGGGTTAAATATTTTTTTGAATCGGCCAAGGCCTGAATCAGCTGCTCTATAGTGCTACTTAATTGCCGGGTCAGGTGTGGATCTACCCCGTTTAATAAAACCGACTGGGCCTGAATCACAGAATCGGCATAATGATTCAGGCGATATTGATCCTGCAGCAAAGGGATCAAATCATTGCGCTGAATAGAGAGCAGCTCAGCCTGATTTACCTCAATATCGGCCAAAGCAACCAGAACATCTATCTGAGACATAATATTGCAAACTCAACAAAATCATTTTTATAGTACGGCTTCTGTACAAAATATCATGTAGCGTTTTGCAATTTTCGACATTTAAATCAAAGATGTAACAAAAAAATAAAAATATGGATTCGACATTCTGTCGGAAAAATAATCCATCCTACTCTACCAATTAATTGATTATTCAATGTTTATAAAATAACAACTTCATTGATGGTCAATTCTGGCACGTATTTTATCGGATTATTCATGATTTGACTGGTGAATTCTTTAATCTATGGCTCAGCTAATACAGGAGTATTAGACAGTAATGAAAATTCAAATAAAAAATCGATTTCATGGATCTGAATCGGAGAAAAATGATATGAAAAACAAAAATATTTTCCTCAAATGGAGCGTAAATGCGTTATTTGCATCAATCGCATTCACCTCCCTGCATAGCAACGCTGCAACATCGGTAATGCCTGTCCCGGCGAATAGTCAGCAAGTATTTTTTGTTGGCAACAACTGGGATGGAACGGTAACAGTCATTCGTCCATCGGGTAATTTTGGTAAGATCGGTGTTATTAATATGATTTCTGATCGTAAAGAGCGCTTGCTGGAAATCCACCTCAATCCCGTTAAACTGATTGCCTATACTTATATTCAGACCAGCGCTGGCGAAGGTCATGATCAGCTTGTAGATGATATGTACTCTACGCCAGATGGTCAGTCGATAGTTGCATCTCGTCCAAGTTTTGCCGATGTCATTTCTATTAATATTGCGACTGGCAAGATCAACTGGCGTACTCCTGTAGAAGGCTTCCGTGCCGACCATATGGCAGTTTCTCCAGATGGTCAACGCTTAGCCGTATCGGCTTCTTCGGGCAATGTGGTTCAGGTGCTGGATATCAATACCGGTAAAGAACTTGGACGCTTTGCAACAGGCGACAAACCGCATGAGAATATTTTCTTTAACGGTGGCACAAAGATTCTAAACTCAGCCATTGGTAATGTGGAAACATCTATGGATGCTGCATGGCAAGATTTTACCAAGGGTAAACGGTTGCTCACTATTGCTGATGCCAACACATATAAAGTAATCAAAACGATTGATTTCCGTCCTGCCCTGGATGCGGTAGGTCGTAAAGATTTATCCAATGCTGTGCGTCCAGTCGTGTTTAGTAAGGATGAATCTAAAATTTATGCGCAAGTTTCATTTTTTAATGGCTTGATCGAGTATGACCTGAATCAGGATAAAATCACTCGCATTGGCCAATTACCGGGCAGCTCTACCATTCCCTCTGACCGGGCAAAATATGTAAATGACTCCCGTCATCATGGATTATCCATCAGTGCTGATGGTGAGAAATTATGTGTGGCAGGCACTATGGATGACTATACAACCATTGTCGACCGTTCAACATTGAAAGCTGGCAAGCTGATAGCTGCAGGCAAACCCTACTGGGCGACACAAAGTTCGGATGGAAAAAGTTGTGTGATTTCAGAGAGCGCCAATGATGTGGTTACCGTCATTGATTTTGCAACGGGTGAAAAAGTAATGAGTGTTCCTGTAGGAAATCATCCTCAACGTGTGCGGATCGGTTATGCACCTGCGGGCTGGTCAACACCTTAACTGTTTATTTGTTATAAATCGTACAGACCTGATCTTAAGATTGGGTCTGCTTTTAATTTAAATGCAAGAGCAGGATTTCTGGCATGAATCGCAGCATACGACTTGGTCTTATTATCGGCTTTATTGTGACCTTGTTACTCATCATTGTGGTTTATCTATTTAAACCGCTCTCCCCAACTCTACCAAATACAGCAAAACCGAAAGAAAAACCAATTCCAACTGAAACTACTTTAGAAAAAAAAGCAGTCCTTAGCGCACCAGCTCAAGCCAATCCTGTGGCGGTATCCAATCAGGCAGAATTAATTCAACAACGTGACCGACTGTATCAAAATTTCGCAGCAATTAGCGACGCTTTGAGTCATGGACAGCAACCCGATTTACGTCAGGTGAGCCAAATGTTAGAACAGCAAAAACAGCTGGTCAAAACAGGTACGGTTGCTGCGAATGAAGCCATTTCATATTGCCAGTTCTTAAAGCAGATTTTACCTGTAATGGAACATCAGATTGATCAAAATATTATAGAGTTAGAACAGCTTAAGCACAGTTCGATATAAAAATGAAGGAAGTTTTCTGAAGGGTTTTAAATGTAATCTTGAGCTATGCCTGGCAATGAACTGTTAAGACGTAAGCTCCAAAATCGTACCTCTTTTAAGCTGCCTATATGGCAGTGAACATCTGGACATAGCTTTGGACTACTATAAGAAAAAAGACAATATTCAATGCTGAAATATTCGCATGTGATTTGCAGGAGACCAACATAGAAAGAGCTGTTATTGCAGTAATTCTCATTATTATCGTGATATTGCTGATCACTTTTTATTTCAAGAAAAAATAATCCACATGGTTATTTATAAAGCAAACCTAAACAATAATGTCATCTTATGGGTCTATCTTCACACCCTAATACTACGGATAGTATTCAATCGCACAGACCCACTTCGGTGGGTTTCTTATTTTTGAAATATTAGCTGATTAATATTTACTCAAGGTTTCATACGAAGACGAGACTTGTAATAACTAAGTAGCACTAATTCCCAAAACCCATCCCTGTGATGGGTTTCTTTTGCTTATTCTTACTTATAATTTATTTACCAAAAAATAATCACTTGAGAACTATATTAGAGCTTCTTCCAAGTCATGATACTAGTTACATTGGCACTTTTGGCTTTACCATAGACTTTCATTTGGTCTCCAGCAGCGTTTAAACTGGCATCAATATCATATACACGCCCATCCTGCGTATTAATCCAAAGACCCTTGTTAAATTGTTTATTGGTAGCATCAGCAACAAGACCTTTAAGAGCTTCCATTCCAAAAATTGGCTGATTCTTCAGTTCACCTTGGCATTTACTACATACTTCAGAACTTGCAACACCAGGTAAAGATCGGTTTTTAGTAATGACAGCACTATACTGTTGTGTTTTAGAATTCTTACGAATCACGATGTCTGAAACATAATAACCAGTACGATCATCAATAACTTTCCAAGTGCCGATTAACGGGTCAAATGGCATAGCAGCTAATGGATTGATTAGCCCAAAAAATAATGCAGTAGCACCAAAAAACTTACGGTTCATAAAAAGTATTTACAATTCAAAGAAGTAAATAAGCACAGCTGTGCTCAAAATTGGCGAGAGTATAACAATTATTTTTCTATTAAGACATTAATTTCATTAAAATTAAATATATATTTGATAGCTATTTCAAAAATTAATCAAAGATATCATCATTTTTACAACGTTCAATTACTATTAAGCTAGGATTAAAGAAAACCATGACATGTAATAACGAAGTAACACTACCCAGCCCTATGATTTCTAAGCTGCCTATATGGCAGTGAACTTTTCGGGAGTTAAGTCCACACTAGAGAACGTTTTCTAAGCTGCCTATATGGCAGTGAACTTGCTGCTAATAAATTGGCGCAAGACTTGGGTTTTCTAAGCTGCCTATATGGCAGTGAACAAGACCTGATGCAATACCAACTAACGCTAAAGTTTCTAAGCTGCCTATATGGCAGTGAACCACAGACAAAAAAAGCCCGACTGGACTGGAAATTTCTAAGCTGCCTATATGGCAGTGAACGTGGCAGCATTGCGAAAGTTCTAGCATTGTTTTTTCTAAGCTGCCTATATGGCAGTGAACATGCTTCCGTTGCCTTAACTTTGGCAAATAGCTTTCTAAGCTGCCTATATGGCAGTGAACAACTACAGACCGCGCGTACTATTAGTATTGCTTTTCTAAGCTGCCTATATGGCAGTGAACTAGTTGATGTATTTGTTAGCTCATTTTCGATATTTCTAAGCTGCCTATATGGCAGTGAACCCAATGAGTGCGCCACTAATGCCGCCGTTAAATTTCTAAGCTGCCTATATGGCAGTGAACTCATTCGTATTGCATTCAAATTAAAACTGGATTTTCTAAGCTGCCTATATGGCAGTGAACAACCAGACTTTATTTATTGGGGGAATTCCAAATTTCTAAGCTGCCTATATGGCAGTGAACATCCGCCTGTTAATGGGTGTGGAGCCGTATAATTTCTAAGCTGCCTATATGGCAGTGAACTACATCACCAATGTTCAGGCCGACGTGCTCACTTTCTAAGCTGCCTATATGGCAGTGAACAAATAGTATCGGCCGGTTCCGGAACAGGTGGATTTCTAAGCTGCCTATATGGCAGTGAACGATCTTTTTCAGCCTGCTCCCAAGCATCACGTTTTCTAAGCTGCCTATATGGCAGTGAACCTTTACCGTCTTTCTCAGTACGGTATACAGATTTTCTAAGCTGCCTATATGGCAGTGAACAATCAGCAATATTTGTATAAATTGTACGGACATTTCTAAGCTGCCTATATGGCAGTGAACAATCATTTATATAAGTCGGTGAATAAAGGAAATTTCTAAGCTGCCTATATGGCAGTGAACCTGCTCATGCTGAAACACCTGATTTTCTTGCATTTCTAAGCTGCCTATATGGCAGTGAACGATGTAACCACTAAAAAAGGCCGTGATGCGATTTTTCTAAGCTGCCTATATGGCAGTGAACTGTTCAAGAAAAGTTAAAAGAGCTTGTTGGCATTTCTAAGCTGCCTATATGGCAGTGAACATAGCAACATAATCATCCGACGCAGGCATTGCTTTCTAAGCTGCCTATATGGCAGTGAACGCCCTCTTTTACAGCGCTGACAGCCTTTTGACTTTCTAAGCTGCCTATATGGCAGTGAACAGAGAAAGAACACGTACCTGTTTTTTGACCTTTTTCTAAGCTGCCTATATGGCAGTGAACTTCTTCAAACCAAGCAACTTTGGATGACAGCAGTTTCTAAGCTGCCTATATGGCAGTGAACATGAAACAGCCGGTGTTGTCCATAAAGGTGAATTTCTAAGCTGCCTATATGGCAGTGAACGACTGAATCTCAGGTTTATGCGCTGAATGAGTTTTCTAAGCTGCCTATATGGCAGTGAACCGTTCTTTACGCCAACGATCCCGATCTTCGTCTTTCTAAGCTGCCTATATGGCAGTGAACACTGATTTCGTATAATGCTATTTATGTTTACTTTTCTAAGCTGCCTATATGGCAGTGAACCTGTTGAAATAAAGCAAAGCAAAACGAAGTAATTTCTAAGCTGCCTATATGGCAGTGAACTTTATATTTGCCCTGCTTTAGATTGCGAAGCATTTTCTAAGCTGCCTATATGGCAGTGAACTGAAATTCTTTAAACAGAATCGCCGAGAGTTATTTCTAAGCTGCCTATATGGCAGTGAACATTGACCAAAATGTGGATGTATTTGGAAACGTTTTTCTAAGCTGCCTATATGGCAGTGAACCAGTCCAACGTGCACCAAAAAATACATTGCTATTTCTAAGCTGCCTATATGGCAGTGAACCTTCAGCAAAAAGCAGTTCAAGTAGCTGTTGATTTCTAAGCTGCCTATATGGCAGTGAACAAGTAGTGAGCTTAAATATTTTTTCAAACTTATTTCTAAGCTGCCTATATGGCAGTGAACATCTAGATTCTATTCTTGTTACTAAAGGGCAATTTCTAAGCTGCCTATATGGCAGTGAACAATTGTTTACGCGTTTGAGCTGTCCACGTTACTTTCTAAGCTGCCTATATGGCAGTGAACTTAGGGGGTGATGAAACTCTTTTATTGCCATTTTTCTAAGCTGCCTATATGGCAGTGAACCTGCGAAATATCGCACAATGCAATACCGCGCTTTTCTAAGCTGCCTATATGGCAGTGAACCACCGGGCTTTACTGTTACATCGACTGACAAATTTCTAAGCTGCCTATATGGCAGTGAACACTCTAACAATTTATTCACAAGTACGACCAGTTTTCTAAGCTGCCTATATGGCAGTGAACCCAGTACCACGCTTTGGGGCGATCTATGAAATTTTCTAAGCTGCCTATATGGCAGTGAACTGCCATTGGCCTATTCAGACTCTGATTTAACTTTTCTAAGCTGCCTATATGGCAGTGAACTTTCACGGTTATCAGCATAATAAACAGAGTCATTTCTAAGCTGCCTATATGGCAGTGAACTATTATAATTGTACATAGTCTTAATTGGACTATTTCTAAGCTGCCTATATGGCAGTGAACGATTATTAATCATAGTCATAATATATCAAATATTTCTAAGCTGCCTATATGGCAGTGAACATACAGGTATGCAAGGTATCTTTAATTTAGCGTTTCTAAGCTGCCTATATGGCAGTGAACAGAAACAGAAGCCGACACAATTTATATTGCAGTTTCTAAGCTGCCTATATGGCAGTGAACAAAGCTGAAGAAGGTGGGGATATCTTTGTGTTTTTTCTAAGCTGCCTATATGGCAGTGAACCGAAAAAGGAAATGTAACTCAGTTGGTAGAGTTTTCTAAGCTGCCTATATGGCAGTGAACTTACGGGTGGATATCAACTTAACCGATACGGTTTTCTAAGCTGCCTATATGGCAGTGAACCCGAATTTTTGATGAGGAGCTTGGCATTTCATTTTCTAAGCTGCCTATATGGCAGTGAACTCACCAATAATCGTAAAGATGTCATACATAACTTTCTAAGCTGCCTATATGGCAGTGAACGGCATCAGCATAAATCCAAGACGTATGAGTAATTTCTAAGCTGCCTATATGGCAGTGAACAAGCTGCAAATCTGCACACGCATGGAAGATGCTTTCTAAGCTGCCTATATGGCAGTGAACAATGCCGGTGGCTTCTGGTCCAATGCTTCCATTTTCTAAGCTGCCTATATGGCAGTGAACCTGCTGCTGGTAATTTTATTTTAAGTCGTTTTTTTCTAAGCTGCCTATATGGCAGTGAACTGAAACCTTGTACAAGAAGTGCAGGATATTCATTTCTAAGCTGCCTATATGGCAGTGAACGTAGGAAGGGCAAATACAAATGCCTTACCATTTTTCTAAGCTGCCTATATGGCAGTGAACAGATTCGCGACCAAAACGGCTTGATTCCAGAATTTCTAAGCTGCCTATATGGCAGTGAACATGTATTTTTCTTAGTGAATTCAGGATCACTAATTTCTAAGCTGCCTATATGGCAATGAACGACTAATGTATAGGTATTAGATTTTTTATCGGTTTCTAAGCTGCCTATATGGCAGTGAACAATGCGTTAGGCACAGCATTATCACCTGTTACTTTCTAAGCTGCCTATATGGCAGTGAACATCAAAAAATTAAATGCGCCCCATTTACACAATTTCTAAGCTGCCTATATGGCAGTGAACCGTTCGGTATGCCTGTGATCGCGATATTCTGTTTTCTAAGCTGCCTATATGGCAGTGAACTGTTCTGCAATAAGACCTACACCTTGTCCTCTTTTCTAAGCTGCCTATATGGCAGTGAACTGATAATGTCAAGCCCTCCAACTTCTCGGATATTTCTAAGCTGCCTATATGGCAGTGAACAGATACAAGTACTGCTATTGTTACAGCACAGATTTCTAAGCTGCCTATATGGCAGTGAACCTTAAATAAATTAAATAGGTAATTAAATGGACTTTCTAAGCTGCCTATATGGCAGTGAACAAAATCATCGTTGATGGTATTCCATTTGATGTTTTCTAAGCTGCCTATATGGCAGTGAACCTTTACTTTTATTTTGCGATAAAAACGTGGTATTTCTAAGCTGCCTATATGGCAGTGAACCGAACTCCAGCAGCCTTATCCAAGAACACATTTTTCTAAGCTGCCTATATGGCAGTGAACAACCAGTAAGAAACTCCAAGTATTGATGCTTCTTTCTAAGCTGCCTATATGGCAGTGAACTTACAGGAAATGCAGCAATCTAATTTTGGTAATTTCTAAGCTGCCTATATGGCAGTGAACTGCAAGGTACGACAATAGTGGTTTTAGTCACTTTTCTAAGCTGCCTATATGGCAGTGAACTCCTGCTATTTACTACATCAAATACCCAGTCATTTCTAAGCTGCCTATATGGCAGTGAACAAACTTTATATAATCCGCAATTTCCTTATGCTTTTCTAAGCTGCCTATATGGCAGTGAACTCCTGCTATTTACTACATCAAATACCCAGTCATTTCTAAGCTGCCTATATGGCAGTGAACTATAACCCAGAACAATCTATCAAGGGTGGACTTTTCTAAGCTGCCTATATGGCAGTGAACATAGCCGGTATTTGATTTTGGGTTTAACCCGTTTTCTAAGCTGCCTATATGGCAGTGAACCCTATAAAATTAAATACTATATAAGTGAGCAATTTCTAAGCTGCCTATATGGCAGTGAACAACAGGGACAGGAAAAACTTGCGCTGCTGTATTTTCTAAGCTGCCTATATGGCAGTGAACATCAAAAAATTAAATGTGCCCCATTTACACAATTTCTAAGCTGCCTATATGGCAGTGAACTTAATCCGTTAATATCTGCATAAAGTTTATGGTTTCTAAGCTGCCTATATGGCAGTGAACTGGATACTACTCAAGGCAATGCTCTTGGTCAGTTTCTAAGCTGCCTATATGGCAGTGAACCTGATTTAAAACTTGAATTTCCTGCTTTTTGTTTTCTAAGCTGCCTATATGGCAGTGAACAAGCTGCTGCTGATCAAGCAAATACTGCAACATTTCTAAGCTGCCTATATGGCAGTGAACTTAGATACAGAGAATCCCGCAGGGTTCGAACTTTTCTAAGCTGCCTATATGGCAGTGAACTAAAAGTAGTAGTAACAGCACCATTAACAATATTTCTAAGCTGCCTATATGGCAGTGAACCCTGGGATGATGCCAATCGAACAGATCCAAGCTTTCTAAGCTGCCTATATGGCAGTGAACCCTGAACAATGTAAAGATCTTTACGATCCGAATTTCTAAGCTGCCTATATGGCAGTGAACTAATCGGTAAAATATAACCATTTTGTCCAACATTTCTAAGCTGCCTATATGGCAGTGAACTTGGAGGGGAACGGATTAAAAGAGTGGCAATGTTTCTAAGCTGCCTATATGGCAGTGAACCTTTCACTGCTTCAATTATGCCTGTTCCAGATTTTCTAAGCTGCCTATATGGCAGTGAACATTGTTACTCCAACTGCTACAGGTGTTGCAAATTTCTAAGCTGCCTATATGGCAGTGAACGTGTTGCAAAGGTTCTTGCTCGTGGTGCCGCTTTTCTAAGCTGCCTATATGGCAGTGAACAATGAAATTATTTGTCTAGTGTTAGCTGTTAATTTCTAAGCTGCCTATATGGCAGTGAACATGCCAATCTATACGCAAGGTCCTTTTGATGTTTTCTAAGCTGCCTATATGGCAGTGAACTTGATCCTGTGACCGAAGCTTTTAAACGTCTCTTTCTAAGCTGCCTATATGGCAGTGAACTTCAATGATGTATCTGAGTTAGACCGCACCATTTTCTAAGCTGCCTATATGGCAGTGAACAAACTTTATATAATCCGCAATTTCCTTATGCATTTCTAAGCTGCCTATATGGCAGTGAACCCCGCTGTAAATAATTCCCCGCAGCTTCTATATTTCTAAGCTGCCTATATGGCAGTGAACTATCACTCATTTGAGCTGCGACGCCCCAAACTTTTCTAAGCTGCCTATATGGCAGTGAACCGTGGTGGTCGATCACCTGGTAATTTAAAACTTTTCTAAGCTGCCTATATGGCAGTGAACATAATGACCCAGAAGATCCTAAGCTAATCAATTTTCTAAGCTGCCTATATGGCAGTGAACATGCAATCGTATCTTCAATAGATGAGCCAACCTTTCTAAGCTGCCTATATGGCAGTGAACCCCAAGTACCAGCAGATTTTTTCTGGCTGTAATTTCTAAGCTGCCTATATGGCAGTGAACTGATCTGCCATTGCGGAATATCAGGACGTGGTTTTCTAAGCTGCCTATATGGCAGTGAACATGTCCCTAGAACTTTCGCGGCTGGTGTGGGTTTTCTAAGCTGCCTATATGGCAGTGAACATCCAATGCACGATACCAGTGCTTAGGATATCTTTCTAAGCTGCCTATATGGCAGTGAACACTGATAAAACAGAGGATAATATTCCCCCAGTTTTCTAAGCTGCCTATATGGCAGTGAACTTGTAATGATAACCGCTTATCGCGATACTCAATTTCTAAGCTGCCTATATGGCAGTGAACTAATACTGCTAAATCATATTTTGTGTAATTAATTTCTAAGCTGCCTATATGGCAGTGAACTTAATCGTTCTCGGTGTCTGTGCTGCATTGATTTTCTAAGCTGCCTATATGGCAGTGAACGGTCAATCTTTTGTATTAAGTCGTTTTGGTATTTTCTAAGCTGCCTATATGGCAGTGAACCGATATTTTCAGCTGGGGTTTCGGTTTCAATTTTTCTAAGCTGCCTATATGGCAGTGAACAGATAACAGTTTGAGCAGCTTCACAAACAGTATTTCTAAGCTGCCTATATGGCAGTGAACATTACAACGTCTAATCGATCTACTGCCAAAATTTTCTAAGCTGCCTATATGGCAGTGAACTACTCTCACCAGCCGCATTGACATCAACAATCTTTCTAAGCTGCCTATATGGCAGTGAACCATCTACTGTGCCAATTGGCACAACTTATACATTTCTAAGCTGCCTATATGGCAGTGAACCCAATCCACTGCGACAGCTTCTACGTGTCCATTTTCTAAGCTGCCTATATGGCAGTGAACACAGTTGTTAATGCGGGTACTGGTGTTCCTGCTTTTCTAAGCTGCCTATATGGCAGTGAACATTTTTACATCTCTAAATTGTGAACTATCTAATTTCTAAGCTGCCTATATGGCAGTGAACGTATAAACAGAACAGGCTTGAGGGTTTTGTGGTTTCTAAGCTGCCTATATGGCAGTGAACTTGTCTTTGGATCGCATTCTTATTTATGATTTTTTCTAAGCTGCCTATATGGCAGTGAACGTCGGGAAATGTATGACCCTAGTGTTTTACAATTTCTAAGCTGCCTATATGGCAGTGAACGGTCTGTTATGGATCAATTACAACTTCAACAATTTCTAAGCTGCCTATATGGCAGTGAACTCGCATCTTATCCGCTGTACGCGCCCCCAGGATTTCTAAGCTGCCTATATGGCAGTGAACGTTGTAGTGTTGTGATCCATCATAAAACATAATTTCTAAGCTGCCTATATGGCAGTGAACACAGCCATTTGCTGAAGGCGATCTGGACGCATTTTTCTAAGCTGCCTATATGGCAGTGAACGTAAAAAGGCTTATGACACATCTCGCTACTGGTTTCTAAGCTGCCTATATGGCAGTGAACTTAATTCACCAGTAGGAATTACATCACCTTCATTTCTAAGCTGCCTATATGGCAGTGAACTATCAGTTGTTGACTGAATTGCAATAACACCATTTCTAAGCTGCCTATATGGCAGTGAACTTAAAAAACTACGCTCAGTTAATTCACCAGTATTTCTAAGCTGCCTATATGGCAGTGAACTGCTTATGTTTTTGGCGCAATGATTGTTGTGATTTCTAAGCTGCCTATATGGCAGTGAACATATCTTTTTCCTACTATAACAATTTTTCAACGTTTCTAAGCTGCCTATATGGCAGTGAACAAATCACTTCAGTTGGCTATGTTTCAGCAAGATTTCTAAGCTGCCTATATGGCAGTGAACTCATTGAGTGTATGGAAAAAGATTGGGCCAATTTTCTAAGCTGCCTATATGGCAGTGAACTACTTTTCGTTCTACCGGATCGAACGCGTCCATTTCTAAGCTGCCTATATGGCAGTGAACACACACAAAAGAATTATATTTCAAGCAAGGTATTTCTAAGCTGCCTATATGGCAGTGAACTCTTGCCATCAGTTTACCGTTCTGAAAAAGACTTTCTAAGCTGCCTATATGGCAGTGAACTTGAAGCATTGGGAGATGTGCTTGATTCATTGTTTCTAAGCTGCCTATATGGCAGTGAACCATTACTACATGTGTATTTTTTACCACCTGTTTTTCTAAGCTGCCTATATGGCAGTGAACGATTTAAGAAAAATAATTCCGTTGCAATTTCTTTTCTAAGCTGCCTATATGGCAGTGAACCTTTAAAAAAGACTATGTGTCTTCCTGTTAATTTTCTAAGCTGCCTATATGGCAGTGAACCTAAAAGAAAGGGTCTTGCTGTTCACTATATTTTTCTAAGCTGCCTATATGGCAGTGAACGGGTTTACCGTCTCCGTCTGTATCTTTATTAGTTTCTAAGCTGCCTATATGGCAGTGAACTGAATTATTTAGTTGTTGGTAAAAATGGTTCATTTCTAAGCTGCCTATATGGCAGTGAACAAGTTGCAGCACGCGAAGTTGTATTTTGTGTATTTCTAAGCTGCCTATATGGCAGTGAACGTTTTACAGTTACCGACATATCCATGCGTTTATTTCTAAGCTGCCTATATGGCAGTGAACTAGCAGATTCATAGAATTGATACAGGCGTTTATTTCTAAGCTGCCTATATGGCAGTGAACCGAATTGGAAAACAAACAATGGGTTCCATCTTTTTCTAAGCTGCCTATATGGCAGTGAACATCAACAATGTCGAATACAATTAAAATGATGTTTTCTAAGCTGCCTATATGGCAGTGAACTTGCGAAATGGCTTGTAGAGCTTAAGGCATGGTTTTCTAAGCTGCCTATATGGCAGTGAACAATGATTGTGGATTTACGTATTTACGACAACATTTCTAAGCTGCCTATATGGCAGTGAACGAAAACGTGGACGCCCAGCCGGAGGGGCAAGTTTTCTAAGCTGCCTATATGGCAGTGAACAGTAATTTTAAAGCAAAAAATAAAGTTATAACAGTGAGTTAATCTTAAAAATCTATAAAAGACCCAAGTTTTAACCCACGTTTATAACTTATTGATTTTATTAAGCTGTTAAAGAGTTAAAAAATATTGGGTTAAAATTCGGGTACAGAAGATACCGAACTTAATCCATAGGTGCTAAAAACCTGAGTTTCAGATTTTGTCGCAGGTTTCTTTTCAATAAACAATTTAAAACTTTTGTCAGAAGTTAAACTTTTCATTTGGATATAAGGTAAATCAGTTGTAGTCACAACATGACTATACCGTGCCAATGCCTCATCAAAACCAATATCACCACGCTTCACTCGATGACGTGCCAAACGTTGCGCATTAGTTTTTACTTGTTTGCGTTTATAAATTGAATATTCTTTGATTTCGCTAGGTACTTCACGAATCGAGGTAATGTGCAGATAGTCAGTTAAACGATCTAACCATTTCCGAATATTCAACTTTTCTAAATCTGCTTCAGATTGTGCAAAAATCCGAAGTTTATCTCCTAGATGAATTTTAACTTTACGTTCTTCAGTTTTCGGTTCAAAAATATATTTTGGAAATGACACGCCAATATTTACTTTTTCATTGGTATCTTTCTGTTCAGCTAAAGCAAGATGCAACTGAGCATAAAGCTTAGACCATATGAAATAAGGGGAAATTTCAGCCTGATCAATCAAGGTAATTTCCTGATAAAATTTCATAATCAATCCTTAGAACTTTGACCAAATACACCGCCACGAACCAATACAGCCATCACATAGTGTTCTTGTTCTGCATTCTCTAGGCTTTCACCTAAAGCATATTTATCAAATAAGCTAAAAAAGTCTTGTTTAGCCTTAGGTGTACGATATGCCTTACCCAAATTAGTCACTGCACCATATGGCTCAATGGCAATCGCTGTTTGCTTTTCATTAAACTCAGGATACCAAGTATCAATTGTGCGCAGTGCATTACCTACTTTTTGAGAATGCATCGCAGCAACATTATTCACATCATAAAGAATTTTACTCTTCGTGCCCTTGCCTTTATCTAAGACTAATTCTTCACTTGGATACACTTCCTGTGATTTTCCAACCAAAGCATAGGCTTCAATTTTAATCAGCAAATATAGCACCTCACCCTTTAGTGCTTGAGCAATCTGATCTGCCAAGTGCTGGACTTTCGTATCAGCAGTTTCAAAATTATGCAGTGCATAATCGAATGCATTAAAAGTAATCGCTTCTTGACCATTCACTTGAGCAACCACTTCTACTTTTTCAGCACCTACACGGTTACGCCATAAAAAGCGTGCATTGGCAATATTTAAAGCATAACGTTTAGATAATTCTTCAAATCCATGCTGCTCCACATACTGCTTAGCAACAGATTGATAAGATTTCAAAAAGGTTTCATTATTACAAGCAGACGGATTCTCAATGCCACCCAAGACTTTTAAAGTAAAAGCAACTTTTAAGGTATCCTGATTTTCACCTAATGCACATGCATCAACGGTTTGTAAATTCGCTTTTTCAACCTCTGCATTTAACTTTAATGAATCACTTGCAACAGCCGGTTTTAAACGGTTTGAGATTGTTCCGCGTACAGACTTTTCAATCAGTTTTAACGCGGTTTGTTCTGTACGATTATTCCAAGTTGTTCCATAAAAATAACCGTCAGATGGAACCAGTTTCTTTTCAAATGCAAGTACGCTTGCCACTGCTTTTTCATTTTTAGCCATGAGATATTCCCCTTATTTATATCAAATTAAATTGTTGTTAAGTTTTGACAAATATATAAATTACTTTCTAGATCAACATGATATTGCCATAATAGTTGATCAATGTTTTCAATACGGTAAGGCATCACAAACTCGCCTAAAGTCAAGATACTTTCTGCAAATCGATGCGGTGTATGTACATCACGCTGATTTTTAGCTTGGCCCAATTCAGAAATCCCTTGAAAACCAACCGCAATCGGAACAAGCCAGCCTTGCACTTTACGTTTGGATGTCCATGTCACTTTGCCGTCGTCATCTTGAGTCGAACTATGTGTGACTTTGAGATAATCGAGTACACTATCCAAAGCATCTTTGCCTTCTTGCATACTGGCTAAAACTAAATCACGGCGTTCGATCAAGACATGTCCCAACATCAATTTATTTAAAATTGGGCGCAGTTGTTGTTCTTGACTTTCATCATCAAAATCAAGTACAGCACATGTCTTAACAGCAAGTACATCGCCACTGGCAAATTTCATACTCGCCACGATACCTTGTACAAGCTCGAGTAAATAATCTCTTTGCTTTTTAGATAAAGATTCAATTTCAATTAGAAGTGACACATCTAAATGACAGCGTGCTTCTTCAATAAATGCAGGACGGTTGCCATCTTTATCAAGTGGATTGGCTGTCCCGACAATTGAATGTACAAAATCGCCCCGCCCTTTATAGGTTTGCAAATTAAATTCATGACAACTGACGGCCACTTTATTTAGGTTTAAATCACAACCTTGTTGCTTTAATTTACGCTGTAAAGCATGCACTGCACCAAGCCATGCTGTCATTGCAGGAAAGCCGATGGTATATGGACTGCTCATGGCATTGGAATTATGAAGTTTAAGATGTGGAATCAATAAAAAATGGCGCATTAAAAAAACTCCTTCGCTTGCTGCAATGATTTTTCAACACGTTGCTTCACATCATTAACTTCACCTGTTCCTAAGATATAGGCATCGCTAATGACTTTTTCATAACTGCGTAAAATCCAACGTGCAATATCTTCACTTAACTCATTGCGCCATTCACTATCGTTTTCACGCTGTTCGGCATAAATTGGATCGAGCCATACGCGCTGTAACTTTGGTAAACTTGCGTAATAATCTTGCTTTGACCAACCTTCCGGATAAAACTCTCGAATTTTAAAGCCCTGTAATAACACTTGATCAATCACAAATTGAATGATGTTGCGAATTGCAGTTCGAATATCCATATTGTTTAAATCTAACTGGATAAATTTATGCAGTTGTATAAAACTATCCTGATAATTTTTTCGGTATAAACATTGTGCAAAAAAGTCCGTTTTAGGCAATCGTACTGCACGTTTTTCAAAAATAGGTGGACAGCTTGATAATAAATAGGCACGGCCGGCATTTTGGCTATTCAGCACACTGACGTTTTGTGGTTGAGTCCCTCCATAAGCCGTCACTGTTAAATCAAAAATATCTGCATAGCCCTCAGCATCATGCTCATTTCTTTTTCGCTTCTCTTTTGCCTCTTTAGTTGCCTCTGAAAAGCGCAGCTTATCAATGCTTTTCTTGAACTGTGTAATCAAACCCGATGGCGTCAAAATGGATAGTAAATGGTATTCACTATTTTCAATTGGAAAATATACTTGCTTGACCAAATGATCGGTTTTACTCGAAGCATCATCATTTTTAATCACTAAGAAAGATTGTTTTAAACTTGCAAAATCCAATGATGATTTTTCGATCAAGCTTTTTAACACCTGATCATCTTTTTCAAAACCATCTAAAACTGTAAAGTCTGCAGTTAAGTCCAGTGATAAAAATTTGTAGACATCCATTGCAGCCGCATTTCCAAAAACATCTAATAGATATTGCACATTGCCGCTGCGCAAATAGCCATCTTGTTCAAATTTCACCTGCGCAATAACACTCGATGTTTTAGCGCTTGGATGGCTAAATTTACTGGGATGGCTCACCATTGACAGCTGAGCTACCCGTTTTGCAGCATCTGGTAGCCATTCTTGCAAACTAAACTTATCTTCAGCTTGTTGTTGTAAGCCCGCAATTTCTGTGTCATTTTCAGCTTTCTTTAGACGATCTTTTAACCAAAGTTCTTTTCTTTCATTCAAGAATATTTGAATACTTTCTATCATTTCTCCCCCTCCCTTTATTTCGAATATTGAACCACTAGACCAAATTGGTCTGAATACATCAGCGTTTTATCTTCATCATGTTGTGGCAACATGATTTCCCCATAACGTCTTGATAATTTTTCTATTTCATCGTCAATATGCTGATTTTCAGAAACTTTATCAACAGCAAGACGACACAAAATGTCGTAATAATTTCGATTTAACCATAACCGTTGCTGCTGCAATTCCGTCAACTCATGATGGTGAATTTTGTAAAAACCATTCCGGTCAATATACTCACCAAAATCATTCCTTTCAGACAGCACAAGCTTACGATCTTTCCACACTGCAAAAAGCTGAATATTTGGAGAACTCTGTCTAAACGGTGTGAAACGCTGCGGCAATGCAGTTAAAAACCAATATTGGGTAAGCCAGGCATTCAGCGGCTTTGCCCCAACTTGCTTGTAATTGGTCAAAGCATCGGCCATGACCGCATGCTCTAAATCTGCAAGCTTTTTCTTTGACTGCAAAGGGTTATTTTCTTGGATTCGCGGAATCGCATTAATGCCAGATTTTTCGTCCAACTCCAATAACTCAGAAAGGTTTTTGGTCTCGAGTTTAAAATTTCCTTTGCCGGTATCTTTTTCAAAGCCCGGTTTGTCAAATGCCACTTTGGCGCCGCGCAGGCCTTTTAAGTTATACTGCATCAATCCTATATTCGGCTCAATAATATCCTGTTCCAGTTTTCGATGCCGTAAAACACGTCCTGCCAATTGAACAATTGAACGATAAGATGATGGTTCTATAATGGCCCAATCAAAATCATGGTCTCGTCCAACCTCTTCTACAGGCGTTGCCACTAAAATAAAAATCACATGTTCAGCGTCTGTACCATTCAAATGCTGTCGAATCACTTCATTTGAAAACGCAACCGGTTGCTCATTTTGTTTTTCTTTACGTTTTAAGACTTGATCTAAATGCCGTTCCTGCTCACTACGCAATAGCAATACTTGGCGGCTGTGATATGCCATTGAACGCGGTGCAATAGTTTCCGGCCATTCAGCACTGAGTAAATATTGTGTTAACGCCACACAAGGCGGAATATTGGCAACACGCACGACACCAAAGGATACTTTTTTGTCCGTTTGCACATCAACCATATGATGCTGATGGTGTAATTTTTCAATGTTTTGCCGAATGCGCTCAAAATACTGCTGCTGCAAGCTTTCATCGAGCTGTTTTTGTTCTTTTTGCGCTACTAAATCTGCACATTCAATGATATAGGCTTTATGTTTCACAATTTGTTCAGCTAAGGATTTTGCCCGAACTGCTACAAAAGCCTCATGGCCTTGCTTATAATTTTGAATGATTCGATCAGATTCACTTAAATCAGTTGCTTGAATTTGCGCTTTGAATTCATCGCCCCACATGCCAATCACTTGCGGATTTTTGATTTTTTTGAAAGCGCAATATAACTTCCAGCCTTGCTGATAAACATTAAAAAACCCTTCTGCCAATGCAGGCGGAATGGTCGCAGATGAAATCATTACCTTGCGGCCTAGCATGGCAGTTAAATGTACCAGCCGAGCAATAGCAACTAAATCTTGCCCATCAAAATCATCCACTTCATCAATGACCAAATCTGAAGAAGAAAGTCTTAAACTCGGCAGAATATACTTCCCGCCTCGCTTGGTTTCAGTTGCCGACATGATATGGTCGATGGTACAAGCCAATACAGGTTTATATAAGAAGGCTTTATTTCGCTCGGCTTGATTTGCAGGAAATAAGATATCCATAAAATCCGCTTGAGGCATTTCGCCATAATCAAGCTCATTATCCAAAAGCTGTTCCAAGGACTCCGAACCAATTTCATCATAATGCTCATCAGCTTGTTCATTTTCATTCTGCTGCTCGTTATGCAGTTCCTGTACTGCTTTAGAGCCAATTAACACCACCAACTCATCATTGCTTAAACCGATATCTTTGCGGTACGAATCCCCTGTCTGGAGAGTTAAAGTTCTGAGTCCTAGCGCCAGAACATAACGTAAGGATTGCCCATCTTTAGACAGTGCTTGCATAATTTTGGCATTGGCAATAGTTTTTCCTTTGCCCGTACTTGCCATATTGACAACAAACCAGCCTTGCTCACTTGCATCTACATGTTTTTGTTTAAATTGCTTAATTTCTTTAACTGCACTGTCTTGCCATTCAAAACCTTGCGGACTTTTCTTTTTCAATTTTTGAATGTCATACGCTGGTTCCATGTCATCCGCCAAACGGCTGAGTGATTGAGCCATACGCATGGCATTGTCACTAACACGCACTAAATGCTCATCTAAAAACTGCTTGGGCTGTTTGCTGATGTGATCTGTATTGGCAATTAAACTTAAATCCGTTTTCCACGTTTTATCCGCATCACAAGATGAATAATAATGATCCCCCATCATTAAACATAGACGTGCATGATGCAGCACTACACGCCAACTGCCATCTGCTAAAACTTGTGCAATATTGTCTTTTTCCAGCAATAAGCGTGCCGACCATTTTTTAATTTGCTTGGTCCATTCAGCAGATTGACTTAGTAAACCTTGTTCAAACTGAAAACATTGTAACAGCCGTTGTTGATACTCTTTTTCATCAAATTTATTTTTATAGCCCCAGTCTGCATCAATAAAATAGAATAAGTCTTCAAAATTTTCAACAGGTTCGGTAGAAAAAGACTTCAATTCTACATCATCTTTTAAATTGGGTAAGCGATGATGAGATACTATCAGCCATGCAACTAGCTGTGCCAATGGTGGCAGATCGTCCAATCCTTTAGCTTTATCTAAGTTTTTTGCCAACACTGCTTTGAGCTGATCTTCTTCCCATGTTTTATGCAGCAATAAATTTAACCAAGCATCATCAGATTGAGGATTTTCTGAGGAATGAACCAAAGCATTGAGCAATAAACACGAAATCCATTCATGCCGCAATGGATCACCTTTAAAAGTACTATTTTTAATTCTTAGTTTTTGCTGAAATAAAACCGTGGCTTTGCCCCAATCATGTAATAAAGCCGAGATAGCAACTAAAGCTTTAATTAAAGGCAAATAATGCCAATCATTTTCCCATTTATTTTGATCGAGCTTTTTCTTGGTTGTATTCACCGGCACAATGCCTTCTGAATTAAACTTATTCCGATTCCCCACAATCCATAGCAACTCACTTCTGCGCCGTCCACGTATCCAATGGCAACTCACTGCAGTACTTTTTGTGACCGTTTTCCGTAGCAGCTTTTTCACTGCAATCAAACCGTCTTCGGTGATGACCGTTTGCCAGGTGTTATCTCCTATGCGGTCGGCAAAGGCATCAAGGACTCGGCGTGTTCTTGAAATGGCTTTTTTTTCGCATTGGGAAATGAAGGTTACGATCATATGGAAACATCCTTCAAATAGAAAAACATGAAAGATGTAACTTTAAAGGTTGGACCAAAAGTATTTAATCCAACCTTTACAAAAAGCTGCCTATATGGCAGTGAACAGTACGACATATCAAAGATATATCTATTATTTTCTAAGCTACCTACATGGTAGTTTAAGTACTTTATTATACTCATAACTTATTCAATGTAATGTTTAAATTTAATTGAGGACTAAATGTTAGAGAAACATTAATCATCAAAACAACTGAAATAAAAATCCAAATTTTATACTTAAACATAGAAATATACTCTCCAGTAACGAATATTGAAGAAAATATCATCAATTAAAAAATTAAACAATCCATAATAGATATATCTTTTTAAATTATCATTCCTGCATTTTTCTTCACCTGATCAAACATCCAATCGAGACATTTGTGCTCTACAAATTTCTGTAGCACTTGTTGGCGGAACTCTTGCTCGGTCATCTTTTCTTTCGCACAAATAAAAGCATAAGGCAAAACAACTGCATCTTTAATTAAATCCGCCACATCAAAAACTAAAGCACCACGACGGGTTTTACCATGCATTACTGCAAAACCATGTGGAATCCCTAAAACCCAAAGTGTTGTTGCTGCTAAGCCATAAGCTAAATAATTGCCGTGGTTTAAAAAGTCATTGGCTAAATCCCCCTGCTCAGGATTTCGGCTGAAATCTTTTAAACCCGTACGTGTCGCCGCGATTCTATACAACTGTTTGGTTGTCGCTGCTTCTGTCAGGAGTAAATCACCGACTTTATTCAGATTTGGAATTTTCCGTTCAAAGCCATCTAGCGCATTTTGGACATCTAAATCATCCAAATAAAAACCTTCGGCTTTTAAGTCGCGATCTTTGGCCCACACTTTTTTAATAAATTCGATCCGAGCCAATTGAAACTGTTTGGCAACGTCTAAGCGTTTTGCATCATCAAACCAAAATTGCATCCAGCCTTGCATATATTCGGTTGGGCGATATTCACTTTGCGGGGTCATCCATTCAATTTCACAGCCCATAAATAAAGGCGTACCGCCACCGCCTGTAAATCCGACTAATACTCCTGCACCGGCCAGCATCCGCATCGCCGCTTGGGTAATGGATGTTCCCGTGCCCAGCATAATGACTGTGGTATTAGCGATGGGGATATTCCAATATTGGTTTTCGTTTTTAGCTTCGGTCAGATATAACACCCGACCATCTTTTTGCATGACGCGTGCGTGTTCCAGATAATAGAGATTTGCTCGTTTAGAATGCAAGATCGCTTTTAAATCAGAAGGATTCAGTTGTTCCATTTTTATTAATTTTCGGAAATTATTTTTTTCAGTATAATAAATTCAATAACTTATGCAATTCGACTAAAATACAATTACGACAAACTATGTCGCTCATGTGCAACTCACTCAATATCAAAATTTTAGGCATAAAAAAAGCAGATTCAAAAAGAATCTGCTTATTAAAATCTTGGTAGGTATAAGCAGACTCGAACTGCTGACCTCTACGATGTCAACGTAGCGCTCTAACCAACTGAGCTATACACCTAAGTGCTGTGAATAATATTCATTTTTATTTTTTAAGACAAGTGCTTTCTGTTCTTTTTTAACGTATCTGCACAAGTTTTAAGCATTCCTCTAAATTGTTTTATTTGCTGATGATTTTGCAGGAATGAATATTGTTGTTGCTGATAATGCTGTGCCGTTTGCGCAAATATCTGTTGTTGATCCTGTTCTGTTCGTTCAGCCAAACGAAGCATCCAGCTATAAAAGGTTTCCGCAGGCTGCTTGCGCAAGCTAAGTTCCAATTGTTTGGAAAATTGTTGAATGGCACGCTCATAGGCAGAAACAGACTGATTATTTCGATAAAAAATCCAGATAAAATAAACCACCACCACCAATAGAATGCTCAATAGCATAATGATGCTGCTGGCATAAGCGCTTTTAATACCTAACTTTGACAACCAGCCTTGCTGCTTTTCGGCATCATAACCCACAACCTTGCTTTGCCATTGATAACTCGCATAATCACTCCAGATTCGCATGTTTTTCATCACTGCAAATTGGCGGTATCTCCACTTTTGCTCTTTATTGCCCAAAACACTGCGATCACTTTCAATATAATTTTGCATTCCGCCATCTATCCGCTGCGGTGCAATAATCGCAGTAGGATCAATTCTTTGCCATTTACCATTTAAGAGTACCTCTGTCCATGCATGCGCATCGAGCTGGCGTACTTCCCAACTGGAATGATCCGGTGCAAGCTGGCCACCCTGATAGCCAATCACAACACGTGCAGGAATTCCGACATAACGCATTAACAGGGCAAAACTCGAGGCATAATGCTCGCAAAAACCACGCCGTGATTGAAACAAGAATTCATCGATCCGGTTTTCCCCCAATAATCCGGGATTTAAGGTATAGGCGAAGTCATGACTCTTGTACCACTGCAAAATATTGCTTATATAACGTTCAGGTTGCTGTCCACTCTGCCTAAACATCTCTAATGCAAACTGGCGTGATTGCTCATCTAAGCGCTCTGGTATTTTGGTATTGATTTGTTGCAATAACCTTGTTGTGTACAAGGCCTCTTGTTGCGTATGAGCATTCCCCAGCCACTGCAATGCAATCGGCTGATTCTGCAAAATTTCTCGCACCGGCGTAATACGACCATCCTGTTTTAATTGATAGTTCTGCTGTAATGGTCGTGATTTCTCTAAGCCCATCACCCACCTGACATGAGGATCAGCCGCTAAATAATGATAATCAAAACTGTATTTACTTTTCTGAACATCTTGATTTACGACCAACTGTTCATTCACAAAACTGCTGGTCCAGGTTCTGCCATCATACTGATCTAAAACCATGGCTCGCCAATACAGCTCATTACGGCTTGGCAATTGCTTCATATTGCCAATAATTCGGAATGCCAGACTGGTCGACTGTGACAGCTCAGCAAAATCACCCGGTGACATGCTGTCACTCATTCCGGTGACACTTTTTTGTACCGGAACCGGAATTGCCCAAAGCGGCGGCAAACGCGGGAAAAATACAAACAGCAAGATAAAAAAAGGCAAAGCCAGAATCAGCAATTTTCCCACATGTTTGGCATCACTTTGCCATGCGCTGGACTGATTTTGCAGTTGTTTAAATTCATGAGTCTGCAATCGATACAACCCGATCAGGCAGCTGAGTAAACATAACACCACCATCAGCGCCATCCAAATGGACTGGCTAAACAGGAATGAACTGGCACTGACAAACATGGCAAAATTAAACAGGATAATCACATCGCGTTTATTCTTGCTTTCTAAGGCCTTGGCAAATAAGAAAATCGATAAAATGGCAACGCCAGCATCTATGCCAATAAAAGTTTGATAGTTAAAGTAAATTGCAGCCAAGGCAAAGAAAGTCAGCACAAAAGTCCAAATTCTGGATAAGGCCTTGGACTGATCTTTTAAACTATAAAATAAACACAGGATCATCAGGACCAAAATCAGGCTCAACACCGGAGGGTTAAAAAGAACCTGTGTCATCAGTATCAAGGACAGGGTCATCAGCATCGAGGTTCTGATCTGTGCATGAATCATGATTTAAGCCTGCGCCAAAAGTTTTTTGGCCTGTAATAACTGACTTTCACCGAGGCCTACAGCCAATTCAGCCTGTGGTAAAAAGACTGCATATGCACACTGTATTTGCTCGCATTGTTCAATTAAGCCCATCATGAGACTTAATTTTTCTTCATGTTGGCTACTTGGCATATTGCTATAATGAATTTCGATATTCAGCTGCTCATTGTGCTGTTCAAATACCTTGATATATAAACCCTGCCCACGTGCTGCCTGCTTCCATGACACAGCTTGCAAGCTATCTCCAGCCTTGAAATTTCGCAGTTCACGAAATTCGTCCATATCCGGTTCAAAATTTTGCTGATGCTGCTTATTTTCCGCATTGTACAAGGCCGCTTTGGGTGCCACCCATGAATATTCTTTTAAATAAAAATAGGTCCAGGCACGTACCAGTCCAAAGGGATAAACCGAATATACCTGCAGGGTTGGATAATCAAATTGCCCTCTTTTTTCAGTAAAAAAAGACAAGGTCATATTTTGCTTCAATTCTGAAATGAAGATTTTTTCCAGGTGCTGACTGGTTTTAACCCACAAATAACGCGGCTGCTTTTGTGCTTGCTGAAAATGTAATTGCAAATCCAGTTGCTGTCCTGCCTGCCCCACTTCATTAACAGAAACTTCAACCTTGAGCCCATGCAACTGCTTGAAGGTTAAATAAAAGCTGATACATAAAATGGCACTGACCAGAAAGCAAAAACCCAAAATCAGATTATTGGCATAATTTATCCCGGCAATAAAGGTCAGCAAGATCAACACCAAATACAGATAGCCCTGCTGATAGATAAAAATCAGAATATCTTTTTGCGAGAGCTGTTTGATTTTTTTAAACTGAAAGCGTTTCGCTAACCATTTTTGCCACGGCTGGATCAAAATTTTAGTCAAGTAAATCATCCTTTAGCTGACATTGACTTGCTGCATCAGCTGCAAGGTTTCTGCTTCGCTTAG
The DNA here is from genome assembly GCF_022012365.1 of Acinetobacter sp. SM34. NCBI lineage: Bacteria > Pseudomonadati > Pseudomonadota > Gammaproteobacteria > Moraxellales > Moraxellaceae > Acinetobacter > Acinetobacter sp. SM34. Next base: position 27,990 of record NZ_JAKLTP010000019.1, read on the forward strand.
GCCAATACGATGCGACACCACAGCAGCAAACACCACCTGTACGTCATCTGGCGTTACATAACTACGCTGTTCGATAAAGGCATGCGCTTGCGCTGCTTTTTTCAATGCCAGTAATCCACGGGTGGATAAACCATGCGGGCTTTTTCGGGTTTCAGTCGCCAGATCCAGCAAATATTCCAGCACCACATCGGCAATGTAAATCTGCGTCACCAGCTGTTGAATGGCTAAAATTTCATGTTCATTAAAGACGTGTTGCAATGTGGCAATCAAGGCATAACGGGAATCTTGCTGTAATAACAGTTTTTCTGCTGAACGCGATGGATAGCCCAGTGACAATCGCATCAAAAAACGGTCAAGCTGGGATTCGGGCAAACTATAAGTACCACTCTGGAACAACGGATTTTGTGTAGCAATCACCCAAAAAGGCTGCGGCAAGTCATAGCGTACCCCATCGACCGTCACCAGCCCTTCTTCCATCGCTTCCAGCAAAGCACTTTGAGTTTTGGGACTGCAGCGGTTAATTTCATCGGCCAGCAAGATTTGGGTAAAAATGGGTCCGCGCTTAAACTCAAACTGATGTTCTTTTTGATTAAACATATTCACCCCAATCACATCACTGGCCAGCATGTCATTGGTAAACTGAATACGCTGAAACTTCAATCCGGCAATATGCGACAAGGCACTGGATAATGTGGTTTTACCCAGTCCGGGCAAATCTTCAAACAGCACATGTCCACCGGCCAGCAAACAGCTTAAAGCCAGTTTGGTTTGCTGTTGTTTATCCAGAATAATGCTATTGATTTGAGCCTGAAATGCCTGAATTTTTGCAGCATAAGATTCCACCTGAAAATTCAGCTCTTGCTGCGCTGGCGTGAGTTCTTGTTTTTGAACTTTATTCGTACCCCAAATCACACTCTTTCCTCAATAAAAAACGGTGCATGTTTAACATACACCGTTTTGTAGTTTTTCCAAACAAATCAAAAGATTTCTGACAAATGATTCATCACGTTAGCAAGGACATTTTTTCATTCCGCCCGCTGCACTTGGATAACGTACATCCACGCAGTGACGGTAAAATGTTTTGGCATCCATTGCGACCAAGTCCGGATGATTCTTTTGCATATGCTCCAGATAAGTCTGATAATCCGGCACACCCACCATCAGGCGAAAGCTTTGCTGTAGACGTTGCCAAATGATCTGAATGGTTTTAATCCCATTCAGCATCAAAAACTTTTTCGGCTGCGCCAGCACAGTGAATTTAATGATTTTACCCACGGCTAGCTTCTGGCGAATTTGATCTTTTAAACTCATTTCACCTCTCCTGCCACTTCATTTGGGCTAATCTCATCACTGTAAATAGCTTCTGACTCATGCACACTTGGATTAGGATCTGCCAATGCACGACGAATCACACCAATGGCAGCAAACACCATCACAATCGCCACAATCATAAAGAAACCGCAAAGTACAGCATTGATTTGATTCGAGAATACAATCGTTTGCATTTCAGCGATGTCTTTGGCTGGTTTTAAAATTTCATTACGCGCAATTGCATCAGAGAATCGGTTGGCTTGTGCCAGGAAACCAATTTTTGGATTTTCATGGAAGATTTTTTGCCAACCTGCTGTCATACAGGTAATAAATAAGAATATGGTTGGAAAAATAGTGATCCAAACATATTTCTCTTTCTTCATTTTGAACAAGATGACAGTACCCAAAATCAGGGCCATTGCAGCAAGCATTTGGTTACCAATACCAAATAAAGGCCATAGGCTATTGATACCGCCAAGTGGGTCAATCACACCTTGATAAACAAAGAACCCCCAACCTGCAACAGCTACGGCGGTTCCAAACAGATTACCAAAGAAATTGTGCGATTGTTTCAACGCAGGGATCACAATACCCACCGTATCCTGAACCATGAAACGGCAAGCACGAGTACCGGCATCTACGGCAGTTAAAATGAATAAGGCTTCAAACAGAATCGCGAAGTGATACCAGAACGCCATCATGGAACGGTTATTGAAAATTTCCGTAATAATGTGCGCCATACCAATCGCAAATGTTGGCGCACCACCGGTACGCGAAAGAATCGAGCTTTCACCTACTTCCTGAGCAAGTAAAGTCAATGCTTCAGGGGTCACCACAAAGCCCAAAGTACGCACCGCTTCAGCAGCACTTTCAACCGTGGTGCCTAATACGGCAGCAGGTGCATTAATTGCGAAATAGACTCCCGGCTCAAGAATGGTGGCACAAATCATCGCCATGACAGCAACGAAAGATTCCATCAACATACCGCCGTAACCAATGACACGAATATCGACTTCATTTTCAATGAGTTTTGGTGTCGTTCCCGAAGAAACCAAGGCATGGAAGCCTGAAATAGCACCGCAGGCAATGGTAATGAACAAGAATGGGAACATTGAGCCTGCAAATACAGGACCCGTACCATCAATGAAATGCGTTACCGCAGGCATTTTCATTTCAGGTAATGCCACCATGATCCCGACTGCAAGACCGGCAATCACACCAATCTTCAAGAAAGTAGAAAGATAGTCGCGTGGCGCAAGCAGCAACCAAACCGGCAAGACTGAAGCAACGAAACCGTAAGTGATTAAACACCAAGTCAGTTGCGTACCAGACAGTGTAAAGATCGGTCCCCAGTAAGGATCAGCCGCAACATTACCGCCATAGACAATCGCCATCATCATCAGCACAAAACCGATAATTGAAACTTCGGCAATTTTACCTGGACGGATATAACGCATATATACGCCCATAAATAATGCAATTGGAATGGTTGCTGAAATACTGAACACTCCCCATGGACTATTGGTTAAGGCTTTTACCACCACCAATGCCAATACCGCCAGAATGATCACCATAACACCAAGCGCACCCAGCATCACGATCACACCAGCAAAGGAACCTAGCTCCTGCTTTGCCATTTCACCCAGTGATCGTCCATCACGGCGGGTCGAAATAAACAATACCAAAAAGTCTTGTACAGCACCTGCAAGAACCACACCCACCAACAACCAGATGGTGCCAGGCAGATAACCCATTTGCGCGGCAAGAATTGGCCCCACTAAAGGCCCAGCACCTGCAATGGCTGCAAAGTGGTGACCAAACAGGACATATTTATTAGTGGGAACATAATCCAGACCATCGGCTAAACGATGCGCTGGAGTTAATCGTCGTGCATTGAGTTCAAAAACTTTATTGGCAATAAATAAACTGTAGAAGCGATAAGCAATGCTATATACACAGATGGCAGCCAGAACGAGCCAGACTGCATTAACATGTTCTCCTCTGCTGATTGCGAGTATCCCGAATGATACCGCGCCTAAAATCGCGACTAGAAGCCACACTATTTTTGAAGTTAGGGTTAACTTCGGTTGAATTGTTTCCATGTAAAGCCCTCATATCTAATGCATAAATCAGCGTTCATTTTTATTGTTCGGTATAATTGCTGTTTCTTGCTTTGCGACTGTACTCCTCATACTTTGCTTTTCATGTAATACTTTGGCATAAAAAAAGGGATGATTTTCATCATCCCTTTCGATAATAGTCTATTTTAAAACCATTATGCACGTTCTAAATAGTCACCAGTACGAGTGTCTACACGAACGCTTTCTTCTTGCTGCACGAATAATGGTACACGAACAACTGCACCAGTTTCGAGTTTAGCTGGTTTACCGCCGCCGCCAGAAGTATCACCACGTACGCCTGGATCAGTTTCAACGATTTTCAATACCACGAAGTTTGGCGCACTTACTGACAATGGCACGCCATTGAACAACATAATTGTGCAAAGTTCGTTAGAATCGTCTTTTAACCATTTTGCAGCATCACCCATTGCAGTTTTGTCTGCAGTGATCTGTTCAAAAGTTTCAGGATCCATGAAGTTCCACATTTCACCATCGTTATACAAGTAGTTCATTTCTACTTCTACGATGTCGGCACCTTCAAGTGTTTCATTCGATTTGAATGTCTTTTCTAAAACTTTACCCGTTTTAAGGTTACGAAGTTTTACACGGTTGAATGCTTGACCCTTACCAGGTTTTACGTATTCATTTTCCATGATTGAACATGGGTTGCCGTCAAGCATTACTTTAAGACCTTGCTTAAAGTCATTTGTAGAATAATTGGCCATGAAAGGCTCACTCCAAACTTACTAACTTAAATCTATTAATGCTAGACTAGCATTATTTTTAACACGTGGCATGATAAACTATTTGTATCAAGAGCAAAACTGGCAATCTCAACTGAGTGACCTAATTACAGATCCTTTAGAGTTGCTTGATGCGCTTCAACTCTCGCCTGATCAATTATTATCAGGGGCTATCCTGGCTTCTGAACAGTTTAAATTACGTGTTCCGCGTGCATTCGTCGGAAAAATGAGCATTAGCAACCCGCTTGATCCCCTGCTATTACAAGTATTACCCCATCATCTGGAACTTGAAGATCATCCTGGTTTTATAACTGATCCTTTAGGGGAAGAACAGGCCAATCAACAACCTGGTGTATTACATAAATACAAATCGCGCTTTTTACTCACTTTGACTGGTGCTTGCGCCGTTCACTGTCGCTATTGTTTCCGCCGTCATTTTCCCTATCAAGAAAACCTGCCTAAAAACGAAGACTGGTTAAATATTAAGCAATATATTCAAAAACAACCAGATATAAACGAAGTGATTTTGAGCGGTGGTGATCCACTTACTTTGTCTAACCGGAAACTTGCCCTGTGGATTGAACGTCTTGAGTCCATGCCGCAAATTAAATTTTTGAGAATTCATTCACGGGTTCCTATCGTAATCCCCAACCGTGTCGATGAAGAGCTAATTTCCCTATTAAAAAACAGTAGGCTGCGCATTATTCTAGTGGTACACTCAAATCATGCTGCTGAGCTTGATGATTTTACTTGTGCCAAACTGTCCATATTGGTTCAACATCAAATTACCGTGCTCAATCAAGCGGTTTTATTAAATGGGGTTAATAATTCTGCGCAGGTTTTAGTGGATTTAAGTTACCGTCTGTTTGAGGCGGGTGTGATGCCATACTATTTACATGTATTAGATAAAGTAAAAGGTGCCCATCATTTTGACTTAAGTCCTGAAGAAATTAATCGTATATATGAAGAGGTTTTAGAGAACCTGCCAGGATATTTGGTTCCTAAACTCGTTAGGGAAATCGCGGGCGAAAAAAATAAAACACCGCTTTTTGGAGTTTCAACTTTTTGAGTTAATAATAACGATGCTTATGAGTAATTCAGATATCTTCCAAACACCAACAGATTTAAAGTTGGAAAAATTAAGCTTCTGCCCAACCAATACCAAGGGGTTGCAAGACTGGGTATCCAATTTATCCATTCTTCAATTGGGGAATTCCTCCAAAGAACTTTTCAATGCATTACTGGAAATATCAGAACTTAAATGTCCTGAAATGTTGCGTTTTGACTTGATTCAAATCCTACATCCTACCATTGATAATGTTTTAGGCAGTCTGGAAAAGCATTTTTTCAATCAGGGACTCATTACCAACGATCGTAGTGACCAGATCATTGAACTTGCGATCCTGCTACGCAGTCATTTTGCCAAAATTTATATCGATATTTCAAAACGCTGCAACACACAGCTTAGCATCCAAAAGTTTTCTATCTTTGCATTCAATCAAAAGAAAAGTTTGCAAACCGCAAGAATCGTTTCTACGTATTATGCCTTGCAGCAACTCTCTTTATTGCTCTATCAACAACACCTGTTATACAGCACGCCTTTATTTGGACAATGGTTAATTGCACATCAGCTGATTGAATGTGCAATGAAAAATAATTTTTATCAAACCAATATTAACCAGATACTGGATACGCAACATCCTTTACAGACCATTACTCAGGCTTATTCACAACTGGTATTGCTGGAAATTCTAAATACCCATCAAATCCGGCCTTCGGAAATGCAGGGCTTGTATTTATGCAGTTTTGACTGGGCAAAACTGGTGCATGTGTTACCTAAAGAAACCACGCTTTCTCGTTATATTGTCGATACCAATAAAGACTACCCACCGGTTTTTAATACCAATCAATCCAGTCTTTATAAACCGACCATCTATATTTCAACACAAAATTTATTAGATCACCTCTCTGAAACTCAAACCAAAAAGTCAGGTTATCTATCGCGTAATGAAAAGCTGTTCTTAACGCCGGCACTACATTTCCATATTCATAACCTGCTTACGACCAATACTGAGCGTCGTCATGAACGTTATGAATATTCTGCACAGCTGCAAATCTGTTTTAGTCTTTCAGTGGCACATTTCTACCTGTCTAAAGGTAAAAACTTTCATGAAACTCTGGATCTAGATACAAATTATCAGTTCCACAATGAAAGCAGCTTTATCAATTCGATGAATTCGAATATTCCTGCTGAAATCAGCACAGCTAAAACCTTAGACCGCGAAGCCAAACAAATTTATCCCGCAGAAGTTCTGGACATCAGTGTGAATGGTTACAGAATTAAATGGAATGGCGCTGCGCCTGCGAATTTAAAAACTGGCGAATTTATTTTAATTCAGGAAAACACCCATAGTCCGTGGCGTGGTGGTGTAGTCCGCTGGATCAAGCAGTCAACTGCCAAGAGCCTGGAACTGGGACTAGAAGTACTGGCACAAGATTTATTCCCTTGTGCTGTTATGGTCAAAACAGATCGTCATAGCAATAATTACCAACCAGCCCTGATTGTTCAGTCCACCCAACTTGATGATGTATCAACCAGCCTGGTGGTGTCTGGTTCACACATGTTTAGAGAAAAACAAACGATTCATCTACGTTTAGGACAAGAAGAAATAAAAATTTATTTAACTAAAGCTCAAATCATTACACAAAGTTTTATTCGTTTTGAATTCGAGTTGCTGAATGAGCAACAAGAAATTCTGATCAAAAACTTTATTAATAAGCAAACGAATGAAATTAAGAATCACGATTTATGGGAAGCATTGAAGTGAGAAATCCATTATTGTCTAAAAAGTTAAAACGTACTGAAACACGTTTACTCATTATCGATGATAATCAAATACGTTTTAATCAAATCCGTGATCTTTTAACATCGAGTGAACATGTGGTACATGCAACTTTGCTTGATGATTTACAAAATTTCGAAAAACAATTACACCATACCTGGGATCTGGTTATTTTTGGCCGTGCTTACGACTTAAAATATGAACAGGCTTTGAGCCTGATTCGCTTATCAAATCAACCCAACTTGCCTATGATCCTGCTCAAACCTGAGGATTATCAGGCCGATCAATACGCAGGTTATATTCGTAAAGGGGTCTATGACATTCTTAATCTGGATTATCCAGATCGTTTTTACCTTGGTCTTTTACGTGCACTTTCATTAAGTCGTTTAGTCCTAACTCAACAACATCTCATGGAAGAGCTAGAAACGGCTCAAACCCATGCTCAGTCTTTGGTACAAGAAAGCAACAAGGCCATTGCACTGATTCAGGAAGGTATTCATGTTCAGGCAAACCTCGAATATTTAGCACTTTTTGGCCTCAAAAATGAAGATGAAATTGTGGGCCTCCCCTTACTGGATCTGCTTCAGCCTAAAGATTTAAATGACTTTAAACTGCGCTTTAAAAAAATTTCCCAAGGTCAGTTTGATTTAGGGCGTTTTGAGATCAATAGCCTGAATAATCAGGTATCTATTCCAAATCCGCTGAAAATTGAGTTTTTACCCTCTACAGATGAAGAAGATGCTTTACAAATTACCATTGATACTGAATCTTCACCATCAGCTCAGACCACATCAGTAACAGCCGATGCTCAAAAGCCTAATACTTATCAGTTGATTAATCGCACAATTAATCAACAACCTTCTGACATTAATGCACTGGTTCTGTTCTCTTTGAGCTCCTGCCCTGACAGCATTTTTGAAGGTGAATGGGATACTTTTAAAAATTATTTCAGCACGGTTAAAGAATTTTTAAAAGAACAAACCCATGTGCCTTTATTTGAAATGAGTTCAGGGATTTATGTGGGTTTATTCCAAGCCGAGTCCAAAGCCAAACTTGAATCCAAACTTATAGGTTTAAGCTCGCTAAAAAAACCGCAATTATTGTCAATCAGTCAAACCTCTTATCCGCTTAATCTGAGAATTGGTTATACACTGTTAGGTTCTGAAATACGCGATGAAAAACATTTTGGACAATTTATAGCTTCAGCTTATAAAACTGCCTTACCGGAAAATCAACCAACTCCATCACTTGTATTGGATGCACCATTAGACATTCCAAGCATTGAACTTCAGCACCCAGAAATTAAGGCAGCCCCTAGTTCACCTGAAGCAACCCTACTCAGAGCCTTGCAACAAAGTTTGGATCGCGGTGAAATCCACCTTAAATATCAGCAACTTTATGACAAGCAAGACACCAATTTATATACTTATGAAGTGACCAGCGGCTTTATTTATGAAAATACATGGAAAGATTTAGCCAGTTTAAGAGAACTCGCAGAAGATCCTGAATTATCCATTAAACTGGATCGCTGGATATTAGTGGAGTCATGTAAACAACTCCATAATTTCATTACTCAATATCCTGAAGCAAAATTGATCGTGAATTTGAATAAAGCCGTGCTCTTACACGACCGAACCTTCCCTGAATTTATTTCGAAACTCATTACTATTGTTCGCAGTAAATTGAAGCAGCCGTTAATTTTACAATTCTCGGAAGAAGATATTAGCCAAAATATTTCGGATGCCCAAAAGCATATTGCCCAATTGCGCCAATTTGGTGCTGAGGTCTCCCTTCGAGACTTTGGGAATACCATTTATAGTGAGTCGATGTTACGTCAACTTGATGTGAATTGTTTAACTTTACATCAGAATTTGACCAAAATGTTGCAGACAGAAAAAACGATGCAGGAATTACAGGAAAAGTTGAGTTCTTTCCAGGAAATCAAACCTGGCGAAATCATGCTACGTGACCTCAATGACATGACTCTGTTTGCAAATGCATGGAATGTGGATGCACGTTTTATTCAGGGTGATTATTTCCAGAAAAAACTGGATCATTTGATTGATGTACAAGACCAATAGGTCTTGTACAACGTCTGTCATAGCGTCATTGATGAAATGACAGACATAAAAAAACGGGCAAGAAGCCCGTTTTTTTCATTTTGGGTATTAACGTTTGATAGAACGTGACATACCAGCAAAACGTTGTTTGAATTTGTCGATACGGCCGCCAGTGTCCACATTCTTTTGTTTACCAGTATAGAATGGGTGGCATGCTGAACATACGTCTAGGTAAATAGTCTCTTTACCAAGCGCTGAACGAGTTTCGATTACGTTACCACATGAACAAGTAGCAACTAATTTTTCATATTTTGGGTGAATATCGGCGCGCATCGTCGATTACTCCTAAGTTAAGAAAGGCTTATGCTGTCATCGCAATTGATCACTCTCATGATTCATGAGGAATAAGCTTAATCCAGGAAAAAGCTAGACCAACACCACAACAGACCATTCTTTTGGCCCACCGAGACGGATACCGTCAGAGCTAAGCACAACAAGTGGGCGCAATTATACGGGAAAAAATAGCAGATAGCGAATTATTCTTTACACTCTTCTATTTCTTTAAACTCATCTACAGGATGTTTTGACCAGTAGTTGGCAATGACTCCACAGACCATGAGCTGAATTTGATGAAAAATCATAATTGGGAGAACGATCATACCCAAAGGCTGACCAATAAACAGGATTTGTGCCATCGGTACTCCACTGGCCAATGTTTTTTTGGAACTACAAAAGAACATGGCAATTTGATCTTCCCGGTTAAAACCCAGCCATTTTGGAAGATATAAAGCCAATAGCATGATGATAGTCAAGAATACTGAACAGGCTATGGTCAAAATCAGCAACGTCTGCCAGCTCACTTCTTGCCACAATCCTGCCACCACTGCCCCACTAAAAGCAGCATAGACCACCATAAGAATGGTCCCCTGATCAAATGCTTTGACTATTCCCGGCTTTTTCAGCATCAAGGGATAAACATAAGGTCTGAGCATTTGTCCTAAAATAAAAGGAAGCAGCAGCAATAAGGTAATTTGGATAATCGAGGAAGTTGGATCAAAACCATGCTGTGACTGACCTAGAATAAAGAAACTGACCAACACCGGGGTAATAAACATACCGACGATATTGGAAAATGAAGCACTACACACTGCACTGGCGACATTACCTTTTGCTACCGAAGTAAACGCAATGGAAGATTGCACGGTAGAGGGCAAGAAACACATAAACAAAAAGCCCCAGTACAGCTCCTTACCTAATAACGGTAATAAAACAGGTTGAGCCAGCAGCCCCAGTACCGGAAACAATGCAAAAGTAAATGCAAAGACCACCACATGAAATTTCCAGTGCAGCATGCCTTGCACTACAGCTTCTCTAGAAAGCTTTGCACCGTGCAAAAAAAATAGAATTGCAATCGCAATGGTGGTAATAATTCCAAAGACATCGGCAGCGAAACCGGATACCGGAACAATGCTGGCCAAAATTACCATCACTACCAGCAAAATGGTAAAGCGGTCCAATGCCAATAGTTTTAACATTATTACATCCTGTAAATGACAGCCAATAAAAAACCCAATAATTGATTTTACCTTGCGGTAAAGTTTCATCTTACTGGGCTGAATAAATAAAGCCAGTTTTTCAACTCAATGTTGAATATTTTGTTTATCTATATCACTTTATGATTAGACTTCTTTCATAAATTCCTTTTATTTCTCCCTATGGGAGAAAAATAAAGAGGGTGTTAATAATTATGAAAGAAGTCTATTAGTTATTACGCGCATTGGCATCTTGCTGAATCAGCTCGATTTTGTAACCATCCGGATCTTCAACAAAAGCAATAACCGTTACACCGCCTTTCATTGGCCCTGCTTCACGCACCACCTTACCACCACGTGCCTTGATCTCTTCACAGGCTTTATAGGCATCATCGACCGCAATAGCAATATGGCCATAGCCATTGCCCAGCTCATAACTTTCTGTGTCCCAGTTATGCGTCAATTCCAGTACAGTATGGTTTTCTTCATCCCCATAGCCAACAAAAGCCAGAGTGAATCGACCTTCTTCATAATCGCGTTTACGAAGCAAAGTCATACCGAGTACTTCAGTATAGAACTTTAAAGATTGTTCCAGATTGCCTACACGTAACATGGTATGCAGCATGCGCATGATTCATTTTCCTGAGTTTTCAATTTTTACAGATACTATAGGGATTTAGCGTGAAGAATTCAATTTAACAATCTAGCTATTGCTATTACTTATTGTTCTACTTTCCCTCAGTGTTTATACATTTTTTAAATCAATATAAAACTGAAATCACGATTTACCATGATGATAGCTTATTCTCTGCTTAGGCTATTTAATAAGTAATACTGAACGCTTGCCTCGACTTTCGTCCAAAGAAAAAACCCATTTCATCTTCTAAATAAAATGGGTTATTGATACAGTTTTAAAATGTGAGCTTAGTTGGACTGTTGCTGATGTTCACGCAATAACTTCGCGACCCAAACCACCAATATTAAAATTGGAATACCAATCAGTGTGGTCATCAGGAAGAAATTCGGATAACCAATATTGGTCACGATGGTACCTGAATAGCCACCTAAAATCTTCGGCGTTAAAGTCATCAGTGAGCTAAAAATAGCATATTGCACTGCGGTGAAAGATACGCTGGTTAAACTGGACAAAAATGCGATGAAGGCTGCACCCGCCAATCCAGATGCCAGGTTATCGACAATAATGGCAAAATATAACCACAATGAACTATAAGGTTTAATCACCTTGCCGCTAATTTCAACATCATCAGTTGATTGAGCATTGACTGCAGCTAAAGGCTGAACATCGACATCCAGACCTTTGGCTATGCTTGAGTTCATATCGACCGTATAGCGATGCTGTGTACTTAAAATGACTTTATCATTGTCTAGCACTTCTGCCACAAGCTGTTTCGATGCTGAATTTGCCAGGCTTGCTGCTGGAATGGCCGCGCTAAATACCCCAGTTTTGTCCAGATTGGCATCAAATTTCTGTTCATCTAAATGCAAGACAATTTTTTGTGTTTCAGTCAATGGCTGTCCAAAATACTGGCCACGCACTACTAGACTGTTCTCTTGTTCATGTGCATTAATCACATTATCACTGGTCACCGGCAGAATTTGCATCATGCTCGATTTAGCACCCTGCTGTTGCGCATCCTGTTTTAAATAAGGTACAGCGCTGATTACTGGCTGCTGAGCATTATCATCATATTGTACTTGAACCTGTACGGCATTAGCTTGTGCCAAAACCTGATTTGGTACATTTAACTTCCAGTAACCCACTTCATCCGATTGAACCTGATACTTGTGCTGACCGACCATGACTTGAACATCATGCGTAGGCTGACCAGATTTGACCAAACCGATAAAGATCAGGTTGGTTGAGCTAGCCAGAACTGCACCGACAAACATCAGTTTCATAATGTTCATACGCTGTGCCAGCAAACCACCCAAGAAACCACCGACCAGACTAAAAATCACCCCATAAATTTTTACCGCTTCCGCAATCTGCTCTTTGCTAAAGTTTAAATCCTGATAAAACACATTGGAGATGACCCCGGCAATAATATCCGAGATGCGATAAAAACCGATGAGCAATAACAAGACCAAAGCAAGCTTTACGCCATAGCGTTTAAAGAAATCGGCAATTGGATTGATCCAGGTTTCAACAGCCATATGCTTATTGACCGCACCCATTTTCACCAATAATGTGCCTAGCAATACGGCTACCGCAGCAGATCCTATAAAACGTAATGTTTCAAAGCAGAACAATAACAATGAATCGGTAATTTCAAATTGTGCCTTAACAGATTCCGTTAAATTTCCAGAAAAAATATAGCTCACGACAAAGCCAATTACGGCCACAAAAAACACTGCCACCAGGCGATAATAATCGCTACGTTTATAATCTTTATAAGTACGCTCAACCCGCGGTTCACGAATCACTAAAGTAGTCATGATTCCGACCAGCATGACTGCAGCCATAACCAGATAAGTGATTTTCCAGGCGCTATAAATATAGTTTCCCTTGGCGGTTCCCAGTGATGCTGCAAGGAATAGCGCACCTGCACCGGCCACAATCATCCCGATGCGATAACCTGCATTGTAAGTAGAGGCAAGCACGGTTTGCATTTCAGTTTCTGCAAGCTCAATACGGTAGGCATCAATCACAATATCTTGAGTCGCTGCAGAGAAACCCAATAACACCGCTCCCACGGCCATCTGATACAAATACCCCTGACCGAGTGCCGGATTAGAAAAAGCCATAATGCAGATAGCGCTGATAATTAAAACTTGTGCAATCAGCAACCAGGCCCGACGTCGCCCCAGTAGCTTGGTCAAGAATGGTACCGGCAATTCATCAACCAAAGGCGCCCAGACAAATTTGAATGAATAACCCAGGGCTGCCCAGCTAAAAAATGTCACTGCGCTTTTTTCAATGCCCGCTTCACCCAGCCATAACGACAAACTGGAAAAAATCAAAAGAATGGGAATACCGGCCGAAAAACCTAAAAACAGCATGATCAGTGCACGACGATCGAGAAAAGCAGTAAAGGCAGATTTCCACCCTGTAGATTGTGTTGTCATTGCGTTGTTTTTTTCTGCAAAACTGAATGCTGCTATTCAAACGCTTAATAGGTTCAGTTTCAACAATAATTATGAAATCATTATTTTATTTTATCGATAAAAACGAGCTGCCTGCTTGAATTTTTCAACTAAACCTGTATACCTTTAAATCTCTATTGCAATATTTTAGTTTTGGATTTAAACAGTGCCCCAAAAACTCGATCAAATGAATTCCACATTATCTGCAACCATTACAGTAAATCAACCAGCCCCTATACAAAGCAGCTTAATTTCAGCATTCGATCAACCGGAAATTCAAAACACCCTGACCAAAACCCAGCTTCAACCCAAGCAACTGACGCACACGCCTAATCTTGAAAAAATTCCTGCGTCAACACGAAGAATAAAACCGCTCAATGACTTTCTTGGGCAAGACCGCGCACGTGCCTCTGTTGAGGCCGGTATCGCCTTGCCTTACTCAGGCTATAATATTTTTGCAGTAGGTACGGCAGGCTTAGGTAAACGCACCATGATCAAGCGTTTGCTGCAACAGCATGCCAAGACCATGCAAACGCCAAATGACTGGGTGTATGTCAATAATTTCAAGTTTCCCCGTCAGCCAATTGCACTTGAACTTCCTGCGGGACAAGGCCCTAAATTTCAGGCTTTGCTACATCAAACCTGGCAAACCATTTTAAAACAGCTGGAACGACGCTTTACTGCTGAAACCTATCACAACCGTATTGAAATGATTCGCGAGCAAACTGGCGATGAACAACAAACGGCCTTGGTCAAACTGACCAAAGAAGGTGCAGATTTTGATTTAAAACTGATTTCACAAGATGACGAGCACTGCTTCGTACCGGTTCATCTGAAAGACAATGAATATCAGGAAATGTCTAAAGAAGACATTAATGCCCTAAATAGCAAACAGCGCGCAGAAATTGCCTCCAACATTCGCTACATGAATAAAAAACTGGAGCGTTTGGGTCTACATTTAGGTGATTTGGAAGATGATGCACGGGATCAGGTGCAACACTTGAACCGTGACATTGCCAAACAGGTAGTGATGCCGCGCATTGACGTAATTCAGAACAAATATCCCGATGTCGATGGACTAACTGAATATCTGCAATATTATGCTGAAGATATTATCAATAATGTAGAAATTATTCTTGAGCAAGAAGAAGATGACTTTTCTCCAGGAAGCTTCAGCCGTGTGCCCTCACGCTATCAAGCCAATATCATTGTTACCTATAAGCCGAATAGCGGTGCACCAGTCATTTTTGAAGATTTCCCTACCCACTACAACTTATTGGGTCATGTGGAACAGCTTACCCAAAATGGCACCATCACCACTGACTTTACATTGATCCGTCCAGGTTCACTGCATCGGGCGAATGGCGGTTTTCTGATACTCGAAGCTGAACAACTGCTGGAACAGCCTTATGCATGGCAAGGTTTAAAACGTGCATTGAAATCCGGAAAATTAAAGCTGTCCTCGCTGGAACATATGCTGACCTTAACCGGCAGCATCTCTATAGAACCACAGGCGATTCCATTAAATATTAAAGTGATTTTGCTTGCAGAACCTGAAATTTATTATGAAATTTTAGAACTGGAACCTGAACTCGGCAGCGTGTTTAAAATTCGCGCCGATTTCACCGACACATTACAACGTAATGACATTAATGAACAAGCCTATATGCAATTGATTGCGGACTATGTTCAGGCCGATAAACTATTGCCTTTTGACCGTTCTGCGCTGGCTGCATTACTTACCGATTCAAGCCGTCAGGCTGAAGACCAAAGTTCCTTGTCATTACATGCCCTCACTTTGGGTGATCTAATCCGGGAAGCGCATCATCATGCCGCCCAAGCCGGCGATAAATCAGTTTCAGAAAAACATATCAATACTGCACTTGATCATCGCAAATATCGTTTAGGTTATTTACGTGAATTGTACTGGCAAGATTTAACCCGTGGCACACAGTTAATCGAGACCAAAGGTCACCGTTTAGGTCAGATCAATGCCCTGTCGGTAATTCAATATGCCGATGTTGAATTTGGCTTACCTTCACGTTTAACGGCATCGGTGTATCAGGGCGGCGGTGATATTCTGGATATCGAACGTAGTGTCGAATTGGGCGGCTCATTGCATGCCAAAGGCGTATTACTGATGTCGAGCTTCCTGAAAGCTCACTTTGGCCGCGAACAAATGCTGCATTTCTCGGCTGCCCTCGCCTTTGAACAAAGTTATGGCCAAATCGATGGTGACAGTGCAACCGTAGCTGAACTTTCTGCGCTTATTTCTGCGATTAGCCAGTTACCTATTGACCAGTCCTGGGCCATTACCGGCTCCATGAACCAATTGGGTCAGGTTCAACCGATTGGCGGGGTCAATGCCAAAATTGAAGGTTTCTATGATGCCTGCAAGTTACAAGGCTTGACTGGAAAACAAGGGGTGATTATTCCACGCCAAAATATGGAACACCTGATGTTACGCCATGATGTGATTGAAGCGGTAGCCAAAGGTCAGTTCCATATTCATGCCATTGCAACCATTGATCAGGCTCTTGAACTGTTAATGGCACGTCCTGTGGGGACACTGAATAAAAAAGGTCGTTACAGTAAAGGTTCTATCTTTGCGGCAGTCATGGCGCAATTAGAATATTGGCAGGCGCTGGAAGATGGTGCCGAACTTGAAGAAGAACCAAAGAAAAAGAAAAAAAAGAAAAAAGACAAAAAAAAGGCCAAAGCTGAAGCGGTAACTGAGACAACTTCTAATGAAGCTGAAACAGCAACATCCGTTGAAGCTGTAGCGCATAATCAAGACAGCAACCCCGAAGATGCATGACATTTTCTGAGACATAAAAAAAGCGCCCCTTCAAGGCGCTTTTTTTCATACAACATCATCACACTGAATTAAGCTTCAGGCGCTGGGCTGTACTGTTCTACCAAAGGTTTTAACTCACCTTTTTGGAACATATCGAGCATGATATCGCTACCACCGATTAATTCGCCATTGATCCACAATTGTGGAAATGTAGGCCAATTTGCAATTTTCGGTAAAGTTGCACGAATATCTGGATTTTCCAAAATATTGACATAAGCAAATGGACGACCAATTTGACTGAGAGCTTCTACCGCACGTGCAGAGAAACCACATTGTGGAAATTGTGGTGTACCTTTCATGTAAAGTAACACTGCATGTTTAGCAATTTGGTCACGAATTAACGCTTCAGTATCGCGTACTTGTTCAGTCATTGATAAATCCTCAACTAATCTGCCTCGCATTATACCCAAAACTGGAGGAAACAGTATGTCTAAAGCAATAATTCCATTTTTATTTACATTTGGGCTTTTAATCTGCCCTGGATTTTGCTTATATAAACTTTTATTTTTCCCTCCTAACAGATAAGAGTTAGTCATGAATAACATTACCCTTGCTCCTGTGCAAACTGATCAACCATCTCATTTGATGCCGGTATTTGGCCGTCAGCCGATCAGCTTTGTCCGAGGACGAGGTTCTTATCTTTATACTGAAGATGGTACTGAATACCTAGATGCATTAACAGGGATTGCTGTATGTGGTCTGGGTCATTCACACCCAGCGGTGACTGAAGCGATTGCCGAACAGGCAGCGACCCTGATTCATACCAGCAACATTTTTGAAGTGCCTTGGCAAACAGCTGCTGCACAAAAACTGGCTGAAGTTTCCGGCATGGAAGAAATTTTCTTCTCGAATAGTGGTGCAGAATCAAATGAAGGTGCAATTAAAATTGCCCGTAAATTTGGCCATATGCAAGGTATTAAGACCCCAAAAATCATTGTCGCAGATCATTCTTTCCATGGCCGTACCCTGGCGACTCTTTCCGCGACCGGTAACAAAAAAGTTCAGGAAGGTTTTGCACCTTTGGTAGAAGGTTTTATTCGTGTGCCATTTGGCGACATTGAAGCGATTGAAGAAGCTGCCATCAACCACCCAGACATCGTGGCAATTCTGGTTGAACCAATTCAGGGTGAAGGTGGTGTAAATACTGCACCTCAAGGCTTTAGCTATCTTGAAGACATTCGCCAAATCTGTAACCAGCATAACTGGTTGATGATGCTGGACGAAGTTCAAACAGGTAATGGCCGTACCGGTAAATACTTTGCTTACCAGCATACCAATATTGTTCCAGATGTACTCACCACTGCCAAAGGTTTAGGTAATGGCTTCCCGATTGGTGCCGTGATGACCCAAGGTCGTGGCGTGGGCGTACTCACTGCAGGTAACCATGGTTCAACCTATAGCGGTACTGCTTTGGGTTCACGTGTAGTTTACACTGTGATTGATACCATTCAAAAAGAAAATCTGGTTGAAAATTCAGCAAAAATGGGTGCTTATATTGTTGAACAATTCAAACAGCAATTAGCCGATCAAAACGTGACTGTACGTGGTTTTGGTCTGATGATTGGTATTGAATTGCCAAAAGCGTGTGGCGAATTGGTCAATATTGCACGTGATGACTATCATTTGATTATCAATGTGACGGCGGGTTCGGTTGTTCGTTTATTACCACCGCTGAACATTGACCAACCACAGGCCGATCAGTTGATTGAACGTCTGGTTAAAATGATCAAGAATTATTTAGCTTAAGCCTTCAATCTAATCTAAAAAAGCCGCTGATCGCGGCTTTTTTGTGCTTTATTCTTATGAGACTGTTTGATAAATTCTTCCGCCGGGTAACTGGCTAAAGTATTGTTTTAATGCCTCTAAACAGCGATGAACTTTCGTTGGTTGCTGATCTTTTTTTGCCGTGACGGCATATAAAGTGAAATGAGATAGTTTCCACTCGGGTAAAACTTCCATCAGAGAGCCATTGACTAAGTCTTTTTTTACATCCAGATATAAAATTCGTGCAATACCATGCCCTTGCAAACATAAAGATTTTGCAACCAGGACGTTATTGGTACTGAAACGTGATTTCATTTCCAGATTTACTGTTTCGCCCAGCCCTGCGTGTTGAAATGAAAAATGCTGATAATTTTTCATAATATTGACTGGAATCAGATCATGATGGTTTAGATCTTCAGGTCTTGACACAGGCGCAGACTGATTCAAATAACTCGGTGACGCCACTAAAACCTGCTCCACCAGAGCCAGTGGCACGACATTCAAATTATGATCTTCAATTTTTGGACTCATGTGTAAGGCAATATCAATACGTCCCTCGATTAAATCGGTGTATTGATTATCTGCTTCTATATGTACAGCGAGCCGACGATGTGCCTGCATCCAGTGAGACAATGCAGGAATCACATGATTAGCACCAAGTTCCGGGGTTGTGGCAATGCGTAAATCCCCCACCAAGTCATCACGCAACTCGTTGATACGGATTTTCCCACGCTCAGCAGCGGCAAGCATTTCTTGACAGCTGTGGAAAAAAGCTTGTCCAGCTTCAGTCAGACTTAATTTTCTAGTAGATCGATGTAGAAGTGTAACTTCCATTTCATTTTCTAATGAACGAATTTGCTGACTCACGGCACTGGTGGTGATTCCTAACTCACGTGCAGCACCGCTAAACGAGCTTTTTTCAACAACACAAGCAAATACACCCATTGCTCGAAGTTGATCTAACATAAATTTCCCTCTGAACTTATGAGTGCTCTTATCTTTTTGATAAAAGCAACTCATTGTATTATACGGTGAAATTTATTTTTTGTATTTGAAAAATTTAATTTATTGGTAAAACATTAGTCGGATTGATTGGTTTGCCATTTAGGCGTACCTGAAACTCGAGCATGGTGCGATTGGTGCCTGTTGAACCCATTTCAGCAATTTTCTGTCCTGCTGTCACATTCTGACCGCTACTCACATTCATTTTGCTGTTATGTGCATAAGCCGTAATGTAACCATCTATATGCTTGATCAAAATCAAGTTACCGTATTCTTTCAAACCATCTGCTGCATACACCACTTGCCCATCAGCAGCAGCAAAAATTGCATCACCTGTATTACCGCTATAGCGAATACCCTTCACATTTGCAGCAACATTAAAGTTTGCAATGACTGCCCCATTACTTGGTTTTACCCAGCGCAAGGCAGAAACCTTAGAGGATGCCACAGGTGCAGTCGTGGTGGTTACCGGAGCAGTGCTTGTAGCCGGTGTAGTCGGCAGTTGAACTGTTTGACGCTGAATAGGTGCAGCTTGTGCCACGGCTTGTGTTGTTGTGGTACGGCGTGATCCGGAATTTTTTAAACGTAAAGATTGCCCGACATAAATACGGTACGGGACATCTATATCGTTCATCTCGGCAACGCTGAGATAACTTAAACCATAACGTGCGGCGATCCCGCTTAAGGTATCCCCAGAACGAACCGTATAGTAATCCGGTGCAGTCACATAACGTGTTGCATTTTGAATTTGCGGTTTTGACGCACAACCACTCAAAATAGCAATTGAAACAACAGCTGTAGACAACACAATGGTCTTCAACAATGCTGTAGGCGCAGCAAATAAGCGATATTGTGACACCAAGTGCATTAATCTTCCTCTTTACACATAAATGTATTTATTGATTTACGTTAAGATTAGCAAAAAAGTACCTGAAAAATATGTTCAATTCTGCTTTTTCACAAAGTTATAACACTATTCGGCACTATTTAGAAAACTGTGCATGTAATGTGTGCAAAATCTCATAATTTGTGGCATCCATTTGAATCGGAGTAATACTGACATAACCATTTGCCACAGCAAAAAAGTCCGACTCTATTTCAGTTAAACCCTTTTTAGGTTCAGCCACAGCCTCACCTGACAGGCCAATCCAATACACTTGACGTCCACGTGGGTCTACATGACTGGTAATAGGTTTAGATTGACTGCGACGTCCCTGATAAGTAATTTTTGAACCTTGCAATTCAGATATATCTGGAATATTCACATTAAAAATATGGCGTGGTGGTAACGCTGGCAAACCCTGAGCAATAAAATCATGCACCCATTGTGCTGCGACTGCATAATCGTTCGGACTGTCATAAGAACGTACATTTGGCCCAGCCATAGATACAGCAATGGCAGGCTGTTTCATTAGCCGCCCCTCAAATGCTGCGCCGACAGTTCCTGAATAAAGCACATCATCGCCCAGATTTGCCCCGCTATTAATTCCGCTGACCACCAGATCAAATTCAAAATCGAATAAACCATTCATGGACAGATAGACACAATCTGCAGGTGTTCCATTGACTGCCCAAACATCGGCTGCAATCTGAATCGGTCGTAAGGGACGGTCTAAAGTAAGGGCACTGGAAAAACCACTGCGTTCACTTTCAGGAGCAACAATAACCACACGACCAAGAGGAGCCAAGGCTTGAGCCAATGCCTGAAGCCCGGGAGCAAAAACACCATCATCATTGGCAATTAATATATTCACTTAAATATCTCGTAATGGTTAAAAATGACTAATCACAACATTTGATTGAATTATATAGAAAATTATATATATTTGACGCTCAACATTTATTCAAAAAGTGTGACTTTAAAATGATTAAAACTTTATCATTTCGTGGCTTATTAGGGTTCGGCATTGCGGCATTGTTATCTTCCACTGTTTTAGCCAATGAAGGCTTATCTCAGGAAGAAGCCAATACTATTGTGAAAGAAGATCTTGCTTCAACTCAAGTGATGACTGAAGTATGCCCGGCAATTATAGGGAAAAATGCAAAATTTGATCAAAAAATTCAGCTCTTGATTCAGTCTTATCTGCAAGATTATTCAGACAAATCGATGACTTTTGATAAAATTCAAGCAGATTCAGAATATAAATCTGTACTGAATGAGGCCCGTCAGGCTGCAAAAGAAACCAGTAATGATGAACAAAAATCGGTTTGCGAAGAAGTCTTGGCTTATCAGCCTGAATAAATCGCTCTGACTTTATATAAGACACTTAAAATATTAAGAAGTATCTTATAGTGATGATAATAGGCATAAAGAAGACTGTTCTTTATGCTTTTTTAATCCTTTCTTATCTACAAGTTTTTGAGGATTAGCATCATTTTCAACAGCTTCAATACATTTGTGTACTTACAATTACCAAAAATATGGTTAAGCTTATTTTTATTGTGATGTTTATAAATAATTTAGGTCTGTTTCAATGAAATTATCTCTATTCAAATCTGCTTGTTTCGGTCTATTCACTACTGTACTCATGACACTTTCTGTGACCCATGCAGCCACGCAAAAAGATGAAAATATTGAAGTTACTCCGCTACAAAAAGTCACCCAGCAGGAACTGGCAGCTATTTATGTACTTTCAGAAGTATGCCCAGGATTAGTGAAAGATCAGGCTAAATTTGAACAAGGTTATGCAAAGCTGGCCCAAGAATATTTACCGGCAGAAAAAAATGCAGTTTCCAGCTTGGCCAAACTCAGTAAAGAGAAAAAATTTAAGTCTATTTTAACTGAAGCACGCACAGATGCGAAAAAAGCGGGAGACGCAAAAAACCTGGAAATTTGCCAGGAACTCACCACATATAGCAAATAACACAAATTGGTTACAATACTTTTGAAATAAGCTGATTTCCCCCATAGAAGTCAGCTTTGCTTTGTCCTAAAATGCAAAGCTCTTTGTGCTTATTATTAAGATATTGGAACCACCCAGAATGACCCACAAAAGCGCCCTTGCTGCATTATTACTATTGCCGAGCTTCACATACGCAGCAACTGTCTTATCTGCACCACCAGAACTCAATAATAAATCTTATGTTTTAATGGATTATGAGACAGGGCAAATCCTCGCATCAAAAAATGAAAATGAAAAACTTGCTCCTGCTTCAATGACCAAGATGATGACCAGTTACCTCGTCGAACAAAAGTTATTGAGTGGCGATCTCACTGAAAATGAAAAAGTTCGCATGAACGAATCTGCATGGTGTCGTGGTAGCAGTACAGAATCATGTATGTATGTACCGCTGAACGGCACTGCAACAGCATTGGAAATGCTACGCGGAATTATCATTCAGTCGGGTAATGATGCCTCTAAAGCCATGGCAGAACATATTGCCGGCAATGAAGGCACTTTTGCCCACATGATGAATGAAGAAGCAAAACGTATTGGCATGACCAATACCAGCTTTATCAATGCAACAGGTATGCCTGCTGAAGGTCACTACTCGACTGCTAAAGATATGGCGACTCTTGCTCAACATATCATTCATGACAGCTCAAAGTACTATCCAATCTATTCTGAAAAAGAATTCACTTTTAACGGTATTAAGCAAGGTAACCGTAATGCATTACTTTATACCGACCCAAGTGTGGATGGTTTAAAAACAGGTCATACTGAAGAAGCCGGTTATTGCTTAACGACTTCAGCTAAACGTGGTCCAATGCGTTTAATTTCAGTGATTTTTGGTGCACCAAGTATGAACGAGCGTGCATCACAAACACGTGAACTTTTAGCTTGGGGTTATGCAAGCTTTGAAACCGTAAAAGTTCAACCTGCAAACCAGGTTTTGGCTAAATCAAAAGTTTGGTACGGTAAAACTAACGATGTTCAAATTGGCCTACCTGAAAACTTTAACGTGACCATGCCTAAAGGCGAAGCCAATGCCATTAAAACTCAATTGGTTGTACAACCTAAACTGACTGCACCACTTAAAAAAGGTCAAGTGGTCGGTAAATATGTTGCCACTTTAAATGGTAAAGTGATTGCTGAAAAACCACTTGTTGCCCTTCAGGCCGTTGAAGAAGCGGGTTTTTTTGCAAAAATGATCGACCACCTTAAACAATTCTTCGCTAACTTGTTCTAAGTTTGGTTTTTTTAAATTAGACCAAAGCATCCCTACCTCGGTTTGGATGCTTTTTTATTTTATAATTCCTACAAAACTTGAGCACTGCATACCCGATATGAAAAAGAACATTCGCCCTTATTTAAATCAGCATCCTAAAATTGATGCCACTTGCTACGTTGATGAGATGTCCATAGTGATTGGTGAAGTCAGTTTAGCGGAAAATGTTTCGGTATGGCCTTTTGCCGTGATTCGTGGCGATGTGAATCATATCCGTATTGGCAAGAACTCCAATGTTCAGGATCATGCCATGCTACATGTCAGCCATAAAAAGGCGGATAAACCCGAAGGCTCGCCACTGATTATTGGCGAGGATGTCACCATTGGCCATCATGTAACTTTACATGGTTGTACTATTGGCAACCGTGTTTTGATCGGCATCAACAGCATTATTCTGGATGATGTCGTAATTCCAGATGATGTGATGATTGGTGCAGGTACGCTTGTTCCACCCGGAAAAGTTCTGGAAAGTGGCTGGTTGTATGTTGGTAGTCCTGCGAAAAAAGCCCGTCCTCTGACTGAAAAGGAAATGGCGTTTTTGCCCTATTCAGCACAGAATTATGTGAAGGTTTCTGGGAATTATAAATAATCCCAAAATCAGGTTTGTCCCTCGATTGAATCTTCTGTATTTTAGGATGTTAAAAATATCAATAATGAATTCCTATGCAATATACAGAAGATCATCAATGCCCTGATCGAAGTGAATTATTAAAGCGAACAAAAATAAATATCGAAAAATTCGGCTTGCAGGTGATGTCGATTGATCACACTGATTATTCACCACCTTTTAGCTATAGCATTGGTCTTTACCAAAGTTATGGGCATCCTGAAATTATTTGTTTCGGCTTGTCTGCAAAACTCTGTCACACCATCCTCAATCACATTGCTGAAGTGATTCAAAGCGGTGAAGTGATTCAATTAGAGCATGAATATTCAGATATATTTTTTAAAGCTAGTCGCTGTCAATTCTTAAAAGTTAAAGCTGAAAATATAAATGATTTTATTTTGGGATTGCTCAAAGTTATTATGAAAATGATGAATTCCCTGCACTTCAATTGGTGTGGACAGACCGAAATGACAAGTTCCCTTGGAAAGCGGGTTTTCAAGAAGAATTTTTATATGATCAGCCTCTACTCGATCGCAATATGAATTTTAAGTTTCGCGAACCAACAAATTTAGGAATATTTACCACACGACAATGGATTGAATCACAACAGCCCATATTGACCGTACTTCATGAAAAAAATGGCGATTGGCAATTTTTAACTGAAGAACCTTTAGTTGATGATGATTATAAGCTGATTGGCTTAAAGCATTTGATTGATCGAGATCCGACTTTGAATGAAATGTTTGATCTGCAATATGGCCAAGCTGCTGACCGAAAATTTATCGGTGATGAATGAGTGATTACTGAATTGGAGGATGAATAAGTTTTTAAAAAACAGTATCCCCAAGAAAGCCAGTCCACTGACGAAAAAGGAAAAGCGCATATTCTAAAAACGGACATTTTTACTTTGGAGAAACCGGATATTTCTATTTGGGGCTTACACTTAAATTTCGTATAAGAGATTTTATGTTAAATTTTAACCTAATATCTAAGTTGATTTTCCTTGAGCTTGGAGTAAGGTCTAACCTTAGAATGATTGTCTTATTCAGTAATAAAGACATTTTTCCATGAAATTAGTTTTTACTATCATTGCACTTTTTCTCCTTCTGATCTTTTTATTTAGACATAAAAGTATAGAAACAAAAATTATTATAAATCAACCACTAAATCATGTTTGGCAAATATTTACATGTATTTCATCTTATTCAGAATGGAATACTTTATTTGGTCTTGATCAGTTCCCCACCCATATAGGTCAAATAATTACTGTAGATTTATATGATGAAAATAGAAAAGTACAATTTCGAATGAGGCCTGTAGTAAAAGAGCTTGATGACTATCATCTAGAATGGGAAGGTAAACTCTATGTAAATGGATTGTTTAATGGTCGACATCAATTCATTTTTACTCAAATTGATGCCAATACAACTCAATTAATTCAGAAAGAAGACTTTATTGGGTTGCTTGTGCCTATTTTAAGTTATTTTATTATTCGACCTACAAAATTAAATTTTGAGATCATGAATGAATCCTTCAAAAAATATGTTGAAGGTCATAGTCATAGATGAAATTATGTTTAAAAAAATTAGATGAAAAAATAAGGATAGATGGGTGAATATTAGTCAATTTTCTAAAAAGCATGGTCTTTCATTAGATACTCTACGTTTTTATGAAAAAAGTAAGATACTGATTCCTGATCGATTAGCAAATGGTTATAGGAGTTACAATGACAAACATGAACAAGCAGTTAAACTAATTATATGTTTAAAAGGGATTGGATTTAGTTTAGACGAAATTAAACAGCTAATTGAACTTGAAAAAAAATCTCCTTCTGAAACATGTAATATTATTTCTAATCAATTGATTGATAATAAAATAGGAATGATTAGCAAACAAATTAAGTTATTGGAATATGGAAAAGAAACCCTCAATGATATTAAAAAATATATTGAAGGAAATGCTTTTGTTAAAAATCAGAAAATAATAAAAAATAAGATTGAAGATTTGTATAACCTTACAAAATATACATGTTAATGAAAAACCCCGGCATCCTGCCGGGGTTTTTCATATGGGTTCGCTCGGTATAACTCCTGTCGTACCTTACAGTCCTTGTGCGTATCTATGTTCTTATTATTGTGTGGAACTTCCTGTTCCTAATGAATCCATCATAGGAAATTGCAGCCAGGTCGTACAGGCGCAAAGGGCCGTAATTGACGTAAGCAAATGCGTACAAGGTCGGCTAAAAACTGTCCCAGGTTTATCCGCAGAAATTGGGGCTAATTTCATAGCCTGGAACCTTGATAACCAAACAAAAATGCTAAAATTGAGCGTTTTTTAGCCAATTCTATTGGCTAAACATTACAGATTTGCTTAAAAAACACACGAGTTGTTAAATCGTGTGTTTTTTAATCTTTTTGATTTTGGTTTTTTTGCGATTAAGTATTTGATAAATAATAATATTTTTAAACACGTTTCGTATAACCACCATTATGTTAAATAGACAGTCATTCATTGAATTTTCATCTTTTAAAGAAGTGTTAATCTTGGGCTTTTTTTTGATGTTACTCTAATGATCAATTAATTTGGATTTTCCTGATACTGAGGTGCAGCATCTTCTATTTCATACCAAGCTGGCTTAGATGAAACAAAAACATGGAACTGATTTCTTAAGATAGGATCATCGTCCAAACAATTAACTGGTATTGGAAAAGATGCACTCTCTGAACCGATTTCACCCAAAGCAGTTCCGCACTTTTTACAGAACGTTCGCACATAGCTAAATGGCGGTTCAGGCTTATATGTTTGTATAAACTCTTTACCTTGAAGCAAATTAAAGGATTCTTTTTTCACAAAAATAATCGTACTCGATCCGAGCTTACGACAACGTGAACAATGGCATGTTCCCATCATGTCAGGAACAGCATTCAACTCAAATTTAACAGCACCACAACAACAACTACCCTGAATCATATTTTGCCTATATTTATAAAGAGGTTTGGACATTTTTAATGTAAAAAAGGATAACTATTAAATCATTATCCTGCATAGCAGCCATTATATTAAATGGGTGGGAATTCTCTGTATATGATGCTTAAAGCTAAGATACACATCATTAGAGATAAACCTTTAAGCAAAGCACTTTGTATTTTTAAATTACGTAGAATTTTTTTTAGACTCAAAGAAAAAAATACATAAAGACCACCAGTGATCCCCAAAGTTATAATTGTTATTACGATTAAAGAAAAAGTTTGTTCTTTCAAGCTAGATGCTCCAAAAATAGAAGGAACAATTGCTAGATAAAATGAAATGGTTTTAGGATTACTGAGCGTTATAAATAGCCCATCCCGATAAGAAAAGATAGTTTCGCTTACCGTACCTTTATCTTGGGTTTGTAAGAGATCACCATTGAAAGACCAAAAGCTATAAGCTAAATACAATAAATATATGCTTGATAGCATGACTAAATAGAAAGAAAAATGTGGAAAAATTTGAGTTAAAGAAGTTAGTAAAAAAATAGACGTTAATAAAAAAATTAAATCGCCCGTAATAAGGCCAAGGAGCATCATTACACCATTTCTATAGCCTTGAGTAAGTGTTTTAAACATTAGCCCTGTCATACCTGGCCCAGGAAGGATTGCTGCTAAAGATAAAGTAAAAAGATATATGGTGAGTTGTGCTAGATAGTCCATTTGAAAATAGATCAAGAAAAATATTAGATCTATTTTTTTATAAAAACAAAGAGTAAATTGATCTATTTGTTTTATATAAACCTCTAAAAAGGGTATAAAATTTCTAATTTAGTTAATTATTTGAATATTTATGCCTGCCAATAAAAAAATCGATAAAACTGATGTAAAAATTTTAGAGTTGCTACAGAAAGACTCACGTATTACAACAGTCGAATTATCTGAACGATTAAACTTATCTACCTCTCCTTGTTGGCGTAGGGTCAAACAACTTGAAGATACAAGCATTATTAAAGGATATGGAGTATTACTTGACCGCAAAAAAATAGATTTAGGCGTAATGGTATTTATACGTGTATCTATTGATAGTCATAGCGAAAAGGAAGCTAAAAAATTTGAAGAAGAAGTTACAGCCCTAGATTATGTCGTTGCATGTTACAGCATTGGAGGAGATGCAGATTTTTTACTTCAAGTTGTATCACCAGATCTTGATACTTATGCTGAATTCTCAATGTCAACGATTAGAAGATTGCCTGGAATAAAGGAAATGCAAAGTATGTTTGTTCTAAAAGAAATAAAGCCTTTTATAGGATTCCCAATTAAAATCTCTCAATAAAACATTCTTACTTTAGATAGAGCAAAAATAGAATTTACTATAATGGCCATTATGTTAAATAAGAGTTGATAAGTAGCCATTAATTACCTTAATTTGATGTAATACAACGTCAAAACTATAGAAAGAACTAAATGTACTTACCGCCTCATTTTGAAGAAAGACGAATAGATATTCTTCATGATTTAGTAAAAAAACATCCTTTTGGTTGTATCGTTACATATTCCAATGGTGAGTTAGATGCTAACCATATTCCCTTTGAATTAGTGCCTGACAAGGGGGATTTTGGGAAATTACTGGCACATATATCAAGACAAAATCCTTTAGCTGAAGTTTTAAAGAATGATGCCAATGTACTTGTAATATTCCGAATTGATGATGTTTATATATCTCCTAATTGGTATGTAGGAAAATTTGAACATCATGAAGTTGTTCCGACTTGGAACTACGTAGTTATTCATGCAAAAGGTAAAGCCAGAATTATTGAAGATGAAAAAATATTAAGAGGTATTTTGGCTCGTCTTACTAGAGAACATGAGTCTAATCAAGAGATTCCTTGGAAAATGACAGATGCACCAGCGGACTTTATCAACGAAAGGATGAAACATATTGTAGGAATACAAATTGAGATTACAGACTTAGTGGGAAAATTTAAATTAAGTCAAAATAGAAATAAAAATGATATTTCAAGTGTAGCTAAAGTTTTAGCTACTAAAGGTAAAAATAATTTAAGTAATCTAATGTTGAATATCTCAAGTACGGAAGAAATATAGAATTATATAAGGTTAATAAATGAAAAATAGCGGTAGTTGTTTGTGCGGAAAGGTTAAATTCTCAATCAACAAAGATATTCAGACGATGTATCACTGTCATTGCAGCTTATGTCGTAAACAAAGTGGTACTGGAGCAAATTCAGCGACTTTGGTGAATGAAACATTATTTGAGTGGGTTTCTGGTATAGATTCTATTGGAACATTTAGAAAAGACTCAGGTTTTACTTCTTGCTTTTGTATAAGTTGTGGATCTCCAGTTCCTAATAAAGTTGGTAATAGCTCGTTCATATGGATTCCACTTGGATTGCTAGATGAGACGCCAATAATTAAGAAAAGATTAGGATTCTGTATTAACTCAAAGAGTAATTGGGCACCTGTAATACAACTAGATCAGGAATACTTAGAGTTACCAAGTTGGAGTGAGTTAGAGGATTATTTTGATTAATTTAAGATTTCCTAAAATTAATAATACACCTTATAAGAAATCTAAAATGGGAGTCTTAAGCTCCCATTTTAGATTTCTTATAAGGTGTATTATGTTAATTATTCTACATAGTTACATCTGTGCCTTATCTTCCCAAAATTTTGCTTTATCTAAATTTTTTTCTACACCTATTCCATATCGATACATAAATTCAAGATCCCTCATAGCCTCTTTACTGCCAAGAGACGCAGCTTTTTTAAATAAATCTAATGCCTTAGCAGTATCTTCAGTAACTCCCTCACCATTACGATATAAATTAGCTAAACCCACCATAGAATCAGTATGATTTAAGTCAGATCCTTTTGAGAACCACACAAAAGCTTTCTTATAATGTTCTTCAGCATCAGGTGGGTCCATATCTTCAACTAAACCAGCATATGTCGCATACCCATCACCAAGCCAATACATTGCATTGATATTGCCACTTTCCGCTGACTTAATAGCCCAGCTTTCGGCTTGAGCTTCATCTTCTTCAATACCGTAACCATGTATATATACATCGGCTAATTCTAATTGTGCTGATGAATCACCATTTTCAGCCTTTGTTAATAACTCATTTGAAAATGTTGGATTTGCCAAAGTTTCCATAGAAAAGATCAGTCCTAGAGCAATAGATGCAAGTTTGAAAAATTTCATTTTATGCCTTCAAATCAAAGTTATATTTAATTCGTTATGTTATTAATAATACTTTATTAAGATGAAAAATTAGAGTGATTTAACATAATGGCTGTTATGCGAAATTAACATGTAAGCCCAAAGTAGAAATGTCCGTTTTTTCTAAATTAAGAAATATCCTTGAAATACTTATTTTTATTATTTACCATAAAACAAACAAACGTTTGTTTTATGGATGGCTAAGCTATGGGTAAAAGTGCTGATAGAATTATTTCAAACTCAATATCAGTCTTTAGAGAAAAAGGGTTCAATGCAACAACCGTTGGTGACATTGCAACTGCTACTGGACTTCTGAAAGGAAGTTTATACAGTCACTTTGCAAGCAAAGAGAGCATATTATTAGAAGTCATCAATAGAGTGGAATCGATATTTTTTGAATATATTCAAATAAAAAACTCTAAAAAGATTCATGAAATATTAAGGAAAACCGCAGATTTCTTTATCCAGGAAGAATCATGCCTAATGGCTAATCTTCTAGCGGAAAGCCTTCCTCCTTCGGCTCAATCCAGAGTAGTTACTTTTTTCAAAAACTGGAAAAGCCTTTTAGTGGAGGCCATGGATGAATCTATCGATGATCAATCAAAGAATATTTTTGCAGAAGATGTCATCTCTTTATTTGAAGGAAATGTAATTATGATGAAAGTTTTAAAAAGTTCAGATCCCGTGAACAGATGTCTAAATCAGTTAATTAAAAATTATGATGCCCTAATGCCATCTATATACTTAACAGAATCTCAAAAAGAAAAGCAAGATTATGATTATAGAGAGATTTCTAATAATGGTAATGATGACACTCTCGTTTGTGATATTCATGATTCTGATAGCTCTAGTACGTTATCCCAATCATCCAATAATGAGCATAAATCATCATGAATTTTATTAATGATGATTTATCAAATTTGATAAAGAATATTAATTTTATATCAAAAAAAACGGCTTTAAGTATTCAGAATAAAAATCTAATCCTAAAAGAAATAGCCCAAGAAATTAGAAGGAGAAGTCAAAAAATTATTGATATGAGTCATGATGATTATAAAGAGGCTAAAGAAAAGGGTACAGAATATTCCTTACTACAACGTCTAAAGTTAGATGCTAATAAAATAGAAAGTTGCGCCAAAGGATTAGAAAAACTAATTGATATTGATGATCCTATAGGCAAAACAGAATTTGAAAAAGAGTTAGATAATGGTCTTATTCTAACTAAAAAAACCTACCCAATCGGAGTCATTGGAGTCATCCTGGAAGCCAGACCTGATGCTTTTTTGCAAATTATTGGGATTGGAATCAAAACTAATAACTTTATGATCTTGAAGCCTGGTACAGAAGCACAGAATACTTGTAGCTACCTGATGGCAATTGTTCATCAAATAATATTAAAAAAACAAGTTCCTTTAGAAATACTAACCCTTTTACATGCAAGATCTCAAATAGATCTCCTCTTGAAAGAAGATCAATATATTGATTTGATTATCCCTAGAGGCTCAAAGAAGTTAGTCGAATATATTCAACAAAATACCAATATTCCTGTTATGGGTCATGCGGATGGCGTGTGTCACATCTTTGTTGATGAAATTAATGATGTCCAACAATCATTAGAGATGATTATGGATTCCAAAGTCCAATATCCAGCAGCATGCAATGCGGTAGAAACCGTCCTAATTAATCAATCAGTTGCTTCTGAATTTTTACCTCTCTTAGTTTCTCGGTTAGATCAGCTTCGTGTAACTATTTACGCTGATCATCAGGTTTCTAAAAGCTTAAATAGAGCTTTTCCACTTCCTGAATCATGGTCTATTGAATATGGTGATCACAGTATCAGTTTGAAAATAGTAAATGGTTTAGATGAAGCAATTACCCATATCAATACTTATGGTTCACACCATACTGATTCAATCATTACGCAAAACTCTATAAATGCTAACATTTTCATGCAACAAACTGATTCTGCAAATGTATATCATAATTGCTCAACTCGATTTGCTGATGGATACCGTTATGGTTTTGGAGCAGAAGTAGGAATAAGTACTAATAAAATTTTTCCACGAGGACCAGTCGCAATAGAAGGACTGACAACCTACAAATATCATCTTGTTGGGAACTTACATACCGTTAGTGATTATGCCGATGGAACTAAAAAATTTAAGCATTCTCTATGATCTATAGACCTGATAAATCTCTTTTTCATTCCCTATTTAACTGATCTCTTACTAAATTATTAATTGCATCCAAGACTACTTCTGGAAACTCTATAGGTATTGAATGGGTTGCATGGGCTAGAATCTTATGCTTAGTGTTTGGAATAATTTTAGCAATCTCCTCTCCTAAAATATATGGTGTTGCTCGATCCATTTCACCTGACAATACAATAGTTTTTGCTTTAATTTTTGAAATTTTATCTCTTATATCTATTCTGTCTATTGTTGCTGCTTTTAGTGCTTTTGCTAAGTTTTGAGGATCTTGAGCCATCATTTTACTTAATTCAATGTCTGCTTCGATCTTATTATTTTCTAACCATTGGGATGTTTGCTTAATATTTTGAATTTCTTTAAAAAGTTCTAATCGGTCAGAATTCTCTGAAAGGAGTACATTTTCTCTTTTAATCCAACAAGGAATGCGATCTTCATATTCTTTTTGAGCTGAAGTATTAATTAATATAAGATTTTCAACCACATCTGGATACTGAACTGCTATTCGCATTGCAACCATAGCCCCTTGGCTATGTCCAACTAATGTCGCTTTATCAATACAATATTCCTTCATCCAAATAGCGATGTCCTCTGCTATTCCATCTAGATCTAATTCCTCACGCCAGCCACTTTTAGCATGACCAGGCATATCAAATGAAATACAACGATTTTGTGAAAGATTTTGAGTGATATTAGTCCAGAATGTTCGATCTAAAAATAATCCGTGTAAAAAAATAATAGGAGAACCTTCTCCAATATCATCCCATTCATAGATAGTTTCATTGATCGTTACCTTTCTACTATGACTAGAATCTCTATGTACTTCTGAAAGTAAAAGTGAATCTTCAAAGATTTGATAGTGAGTAATTTTATAATTTTCTATTGTAAACTTAATTATATAATCACTATCAACAATGGTATTGGTCTTCAGAACTAAGTGTCTAAATCGACCGATTACAAAAACATCATTATCAGAACTTATTAATTTACTTATAGAAAAATTTATTGGCTGAAAGGCTTTAGGAAAATTTTCTAACCATTTTTTAATAGCCTTATGCCCTTGTATGATACCAACAGTTTTAACGATTGAATCGCCATCTATATGCCATATAGCATGTGGATGAATACATTCAAGAGCCTCATGAATGTTATTTTGAGAAAATGCAGATAGATATTTACGGACAATATCAATTTCTAAAGAGTTAGAACTTGAATTAGTAAGAGTATTCATAAGAAGCCTTAAATATTGATGATTTTTAATATTAAGGCTTCAATTTCAATGCATAAATGGATCAAAATAATTTACTATTTTCCAAAAATGGAAAGAAAATATGAATTGGGATGATCTCCGATTTTTTACAGCAGTAGTGCAATATCAGAATATAAGTCGTTCAGCCAAAGAGTTAGGAGTGAGTCCACAAACTGTCTCTAGGAAAATAACTGCTTTTGAAGAAAAGTTAGGAACTACTCTATTTATTAGGCATCCTAGAGGATATCAACCAACAAAAGATGCTATGAATCTTATTGATGACGTTAAAAGTGCTGAAAAAATAC